>DATCZX010000326.1:0-2576 GCA_036525695.1 Gammaproteobacteria bacterium
GGATTATCCCAGCGTAATCCCGCTCGTACATCAAGAACTCAAATCATTTCCACAATTATGAAAAACATGATCGGTAAATATATCAATCAAACGAAAGGAGAGTAGATAATGAAGAAAAAAGCCGTAATTTATATACGAACATCCACCGAACATCAAGGTGAAAAATCAAGCCCTACCGAGCAAGAAGCCGATTGTCAAAAATTAGCAGAAGAGAACGGTTTAACTGTTGTCCACGTTTATAAAGATATAGAGCGCTACCGTATCAAAAACAGACTGGTTGAGCCTTCGGGCACACGCTCTGATCGACCTGGTTTGTTAGACCGGCTGGTCGACTGCATCGAGTGCGGCTCCTGCAGCTACGTCTGCCCGAGCCGGATCCCGCTGGTGCAGTACTTCCGCTTCGCCAAGAACCGGCTGCAGCAGCAGCGGCTGGAGAAGCGGCGCGCCGACGAGGCGCGCGAGCGGGTCGCGGCGCGCGAGGCGCGGCAGGCGCGCGAGCGGGCCGAGAAGGCGGCGCGGATGCGCGCGATGAAGGCGGCCGCGGCGCAGAAGCAGGCCGCCCGCCAAGCCGCGGCGAAGCCGGTGGCGCGCGCCGGGGAGGCGCCGGCCGCGCGCCAGCCGAACCCGGCCGCGCGCCAGCGCGTCACCGCGCTCGAGCAGCAGACCCTGGGCCGCGTGCAGCCAGCGGCCCAGGGTGACGCCGACGGCGACGAGGCCGAAACCTCGTGACCATGCCGCCCAGCTCACCGCACGCGCACGGCCCGGCCAGCGTCAGCCGGCTGATGGCGCGGGTGATCCTGGCGCTGCTGCCGGGGATCGCCGCCTACGCCTGGGCCTTCGGGCCCGGCATCCTGGTCCAGCTGGCCTACGCGGGGCTGCTCGCGCTGGCCGCCGAGGCGCTGCTGCTGCGCCTGCGCGGCCGGCCGCTCGCGCCGTTCCTCGGCGACCTCAGCGCGGTGCTGACGGCGCTGCTGCTGGCGCTGGCGCTGCCGCCGCTGGCGCCGTGGTGGTTCACCGCGATCGGCGTGCTGTTCGCCATCGTCGTCGCCAAGCACCTGTACGGCGGCCTCGGCTACAACCCGTTCAACCCGGCGATGGTCGGCTTCGTCGTGCTGATGGTCTCGTTCCCGCTGGAGATGACCCGCTGGCCGGCCCCGCTCGGTCTCGACGGCAGCGCCCCGGGGCTCGGCGAGGCGTTCGCGCTGGTCTTCGGCGGCACGCTGCCGGCCGGCGTCACGCTCGACGCGCTGAGCGGCGCGACCCCGCTCGACCACCTGCGCACCGGCCTGGCCCAGGGCCAGCCGCTCGGCGCGCTGCTCGGCGACGGCACGGTGTTCGGCCACCTCGGCGGGCGCGGCTGGGAGTGGATCCAGCTCGGCTTCCTGGCCGGCGGGCTCTACCTGCTGGCCAGCCGCACCATCGACTGGCGCATCCCGGCCGGGCTGCTCGCCGGGCTGCTGCTGCCGGCGGCGCTGTTCCACCTGCTCGACGGCGCGCGCCACGCCTCGCCGCTGTTCCACGCGCTGAACGGCGCCACCGTGCTCGGCGCCTTCTTCATCGCCACCGACCCGGTCACCGCCAGCACCACGCCGCGCGGGCGGCTGCTGTTCGGCGCCGGCATCGGCCTGCTGACCTGGGTGATCCGCACGTTCGGCGGCTACCCGGACGCGATCGCCTTCGCCGTGCTGCTGATGAACATGGCGGCGCCGATCATCGACCACTACACCCGGCCGCGCGCCTTCGGCGAGGTGATCGAGTGATGCGCGGCGCCCGATCGCCGCGGGGACGCCGCTGCCACACCCAACCGGCGGCTCTCGGCGGGGTGGCCGGGTGAAACGGATGCTGCACGCGATCGCCGCCTCCGCCGGCGTGCTGCTGCTGTTCGCGGTGGCCGGCACCGCGCTGGTCGCGGTGATCCGGCAGGCGACCGCCGAGCGGATCGCCGAGAACGAGCGCCAGGCGCTGCTCGCCGGGATCCACGCCCTGGTGCCGCCCGCGGCGATCGACAACGACCCGTTCAGCGATACCGTGCAGGTCACGGCGCCGGAGGCGTTCGGCAGCGCCGGTCCGGTCACCGTCTACCGCGCGCGCAAGGGCGGGCGCGAGGTCGCCGCGGTGTTCACCGTGGTCGCGCCCGACGGCTACAGCGGCGCGATCCGGCTGCTGGTCGGGGTCCACGCCGACGGCCGCCTGGCCGGGGCGCGGGTGGTCGCGCACAAGGAGACGCCGGGGCTCGGTGACAAGATCGAGGCGCAGAAGTCGGACTGGATCCTCGGCTTCGGCAACCGCACGCTGCAGGATCCCGGCCCCGCCGGCTGGGCGGTGAAGAAGGACGGCGGCGTGTTCGACCAGTTCACCGGCGCGACCATCACCCCGCGCGCGGTGGTCGCCGCGGTGCACCGCGCGCTGGTCTACTTCAACGACCACCGCGAGGCGCTGTTCCTGGTCGCCCAGCGCGAGGAGAGCAAGGATGGCTGAGATCGCCAAGCGCCGCATCGTCAAGGACGGCCTGTGGAGCAACAACCCGGCCTTCGTCCAGCTGCTCGGCCTGTGCCCGCTGCTGGCGGTCACCGGCA
>DATCZX010000327.1:0-12492 GCA_036525695.1 Gammaproteobacteria bacterium
TGATCGCGGTGCGCGGCAACAACGACACCCCGCGCGAGTGGCCGGTCGCCGAGAGCGGCAAGCTCGACAGCCTGCCGCGCCTCGCCACGCTCGACCTGCCCGGTGGCCAGCTGGTGGTGATCCACGGCCACCGCTCGGGCCCGCTGTACGAGCGCCACCACCGCCTGCGCCGGCGCTTCCCGGAGGCCCGCGCGATCGTCGTCGGCCACAGCCACCACCAGGAGTGCGATTGCGGCAGCGTGCCGTGGGTGCTGAACCCGGGCGCCGCCGGGCGCTACCGCACCTTCGGCCGCCCCGGCTGCCTGGTGCTCGAGGTCAGCGCGCAAGAGTGGCGGGTCGAGGTGCACCGCCTGCTGCCACGCCGCCGCGGTGGCCCGCGCCGGGGCGGGCGCCGCGGCAGCGCCGGCTACGGCGAGGCGCGGCCGTGAAACTGCAGCAGCTGCGCTACATCCACGAGGTGACGCGGCACGGGCTCAACGTCTCCGCCACCGCCGAGAGCCTGTTCACCTCGCAGCCCGGCATCAGCAAGCAGATCCGCCAGCTCGAGGACGAGCTCGGGGTCGAGATCTTCACCCGCAGCGGCAAGCACCTGGTCGGGCTGACCGCGGCCGGTCGGCAGATCGTCGAGATGGCCGCCGGGATCCTCGCCGCGGCCGACAACATCAAGCGCGCGGCGGCCGACTACGTCGACGACCGCCGCGGCAGCCTGTCGCTGGCCACCACCCACACCCAGGCGCGCTACGCGCTGCCCCCGGTGATCGAGCAGTTCGTCGCCCGCTACCCCGAGGTGCAGCTGCAGCTGCACCAGGGCACGCCGATGCAGATCGCGCAGCTGGCCGCCGACGGCAGCGTCGACTTCGCCATTGCCACCGAGGCGATGGAGCACTTCGAGGACCTGGTGATGCTGCCGTGCTACCGCTGGAACCGCGCCATCGTGATGCCCTGCGACCACCCGCTGCGCGCGCTCGAGCCGCTGACGCTGGAGGCGCTGGCCGCCTACCCGCTGGTCACCTACGTGTTCGGCTTCACCGGGCGCTCGCGCCTCGACGAGGCCTTCGCCGGCGCCGGCCTGACGCCGCGCGTGGTGTTCACCGCGACCGACGCCGACGTGATCAAGACCTACGTGCGCCTCGGCCTCGGCGTCGGCATCATCGCGCGCATGGCCTACGACCCGGCGCTCGACGGCGACCTCTGCCTGCGCGACGCCAGCCACCTGTTCGCCGACAGCACCACGCGCATCGGCCTGCGCCGCAACAGCTTCCTGCGCGGCTACATGTACGAGTTCATCGAGCTGTTCGCCCCGCACCTCGGCCGCGCCCGGGTCGACGCCGCGCTGGCCGCGGAGAGCGCGCAGCTGCGCGCGCAACTGTTCGCCGGCGACGCGCTGCCGGTGCGCTGAAACGCCACCACGGAGGCCGCCATGAGGACCGCCACACCGCTGCTCGCCCTGCTGCTGCTCGCCTGCAGCGCCACGCTGCCGGCGGCGGAGAACCGCTACGGTGACTGGCGCGCGGCCGACCGCGAGCTCGAGTCACTGGTCGACCAGCTGCAGCAGCTGCTCGACGCCGGCCGGCAGGCGCGGGCCGGGCACCCGACGTTCCTCGACGACCTGCAGGCGCTGGTCGACCGCTACCGGCAGCCGCGCCGGACGCTGTTGCTGGAGGAGACCTTGGCCGACGGCGAGACCCGCCAGGCGCCGGCATGGACGGCCAGCGGCAGCGCCTGGCGGGTCAGCGACGGCCGGCTGCACAGCCAGGTGCTGCCGGCGCCCGGCGGGGGCGGGACCCAGCGCGAGCGCAACGTCAAGCTGCTGATCGGGATCCTCGGCGAGCTGACCGGCGACGGCAGCGGCGAGGGTGCGGCGGGCGCGAGCGACGTCCCCGCGCAGCTGCGCACCGAGCTGGCGATCGACAACGCCTTCGCCCTCGAGCTGACGCTGGAGCGGCGCGGGAGCGGCGGCGAGTTCGCCATCGGCATCCTGCAGGGGGCGTCACCGGCCAGCGGCTACCGGCTGCTGCACGCGGCCGACGGGCGTTGGCAGCTCGAGCGCCACCGCCAGGGGCGCGCCGAGCCGGTCGCCAGCGGGGCGGCCGGGGCCGGCGCGCTCGACCTCGGCCGCGCGCACCGGCTGCTGTGGCAGCGGCGCCCGGACGGCAGGATGACGCTGGCAGTGGACGGCGAGCCGGTGCTCGAGGCGCAGGACCGGACCTACCGTGACCCGTTCACCGGCCTGCTGCTGGTCAACCGCCAGGGGGACTGGAGCGTCGGCGAGATCGCGCTGTACGCCGAGCGCTGAACCGGGCGCGGAGCTCGAGAAGAGACCGTAGCGAGCGGTTCGAGCGCGAGGCGGGCGGGGCACAGCGACGAGACAGCCTGCTGAAGGGCGAGGAGCGAGCACCGCCCCACGCGGCGAGCGGACCGCGCAGCAGGTTTCCTCCCGAGCTCTCAGCCGTCGAGCGTGAACTCGGCGACCACCGGGGCGTGGTCGGACGGTCGCTCCCACCCGCGCGGCGTGCGGTCGACCGTGCACTCGCGGCAGGTCGCGGCGAGCGCCGGCGACGCCAGCAGGTGGTCGATGCGCAGGCCGAGGTTGCGCCGGTAGGCGTTCAGCCGGTAGTCCCACCAGGTGTACTCGACCGCGTCGGGGTGGTGCGCGCGGAACAGGTCGACCAGGCCGAGCCCGGTCAGCGCCGCGAACGCCGCGCGCTCCGGGACGCTGCACAGCACCTGGTCGCGCCAGGCGTCGGGGTCGTGCACGTCGCGGTCCGCGGGCGCGATGTTGTAGTCGCCGAGCAGCAGCAGCCGCGGCTGCGCGGCGAGTTCCGCGCGCAGCGCGGCGACCAGCCGCTCGAGCCAGGCCAGCTTGTAGGCGTACTTGTCGCTGCCGACCGCGCTGCCGTTCGGCACGTAGACGTTGACCACGCGCACGCCGGCGACGCTGGCGGCGAGGAAGCGGCGCGGCTCGTCGGGTTCCCCGGTCAAGCTGCTCACCACGTCGCCCAGCGGCAGGCCGTCGCGCGCCAGCAGCGCGACGCCGTTGTAGCTCTTCTGCCCGCTGAAGCAGGCCGCGTAGCCGGCCTCGGCCAGCGCCGCGGCGGGGAAGTCGGCGTCGACCACCTTGGTCTCCTGCACGCAGAGCAGGTCCGGGCGCGCCGACGCCAGCCAGTCGCGCACGTGGTCGAGCCGCGCGCGCAGCGAGTTGACGTTCCAGCTGGCGATGCGCATCGCGCTCAGCCGGCGCCGGCCAGGCGCACGCCGAGGCTCCAGACCGCCGCCGCGCCGCCGCCGAGGAACGCGGCCACGCAGGCGGCGGCGTAGATCCGGTAGTCGCGCGCGATCTCGCCCTGCGGCCGGGTCGAGAGCATGAACGGCCGGCGCGAGATGCCGGTGCGCGCGAGCACGTTCAGCGCCGGCTGCACCTGGCGCTCGCGCAGCGCGCCGTCGACCGCCTGCTCGGCGGCGCGGCGTGCCGCGTCCCACTCCTGCAGGTCGATCTCGCCGTCGCCGTTGGCGTCGAAGCGCTGCAGCATCTCGGCCTGGTCCCTCTTCCAGCTGCGCAGCAGGTCACCGATCTCCTGCTGGCGGTCGCCGGCCTGGTCGCTGCCCAGCGTGCGGAACTGGCCGATCGCGTAGAGCTCGGTGGCCGGCAGGATGCGCTCCTCGGTGTAGCGGTAGTGGCCGAAACCGAAGCTGGCGCTGATCCCGAGCCGGCTGAAGAAGCCGCCGCCGTCGCCGCGGCCGATCGGCGGCGCACGGCCGGGGTAGTGGCTGCCGCCGTACCAGGTCTGGCGGATCGACGGCGTCACCTCGGCCCCCTCGGGATCGACCACGCACTCGCCGGTGTCGTCGGCGAGGCGGAACAGGCCGTCCGAGGTGCCGCTCTCGAGCGTCGCCCAGTAGCTCTCGGTGCGCCCCTTGCGGTAGCGCTTGCGCTGCTCCTCGATCTTGTAGCGGTACCAGACGCACTGCAGCTGCGACAGCGGCGCGACGATCGGCGTGCCCTCGAGCAGGTCGGCGATGCCGCTGAGCTCGATGTAGCCCTGCGCCGCGGAGCGGATCTTCGAGGTCGGGGTGTCCTCGATCAGCCGCGCGCGGGTGAAGAAGCGGAAGGTGCCATACAACCCGGCCAGCGCCAGCAGCACCAGCACGGCGAACAGCGCCCAGAATTCGCCCGTCCCGAGCTGGAGGATCTTCGCCGCCACGATCCCGCTACGAGAACAGCGCCTTCATGTCGACGTCGGCCTTCTCCTCGTCGCTGAACTCGAGCAGTTCCTTCGGCCCGAAGGCGAACATCCGCGCGACGATCACGTCGGGGAACTGCTCGATGCGGATGTTGTTCAGGTTGACGCTCTCGTTGTAGAACTCGCGGCGGTCGGCGATCGCGTTCTCGAGCCCGCTGATGCGGCCCTGCAGGTGCTTGAACGACTCGTTGGCCTTCAGCTCCGGGTACGCCTCGGCCAGCGCGAACAGGTTGCCGAGGCCGAGACGCAGCTGGGTCTCGGCCGGCCCCAGCGCACCGACGTTGCCGGCCTCGCGCGCGGCGGCCACCGCGGAACGCGCCTTCATCACCCGCTCCAGCGTCTCCTGCTCGTAGCCCATGTACTGCTTGCAGGTCTCGACCAGCTTGGGCAGCTCGTCGTGACGCTGTTTCAACAGCACGTCGATGTTCGACCACGCCTTGCTGACGTTGTGCTTCAGCGAGACCAGGTTGTTGTAGAGGATCACGGCGTAGACGCCGACCACCACCAGCAGACCCAGGAAGATGAAACCGCCGACGTCCATCGCGCGTGCTCCCGACGTGGAGTAGAGACTGCCCATATACTAGGCGAAATTTTTCCGGGTAACCCGGCTGGGATTCCGCGCATGGCCGAGCACTACGACCTGATCGCCCTCGGCGCCGGCAGCGGCGGCCTCTCGGTGGCCGAGCGCGCCGCGGCCTACGGACGCCGCTGCGCGGTGGTCGAGAGCGGCCGCCTCGGCGGCACCTGCGTCAACCTCGGCTGCGTGCCGAAGAAGGTGATGTGGTTCGCCGGCGGGCTGGCCCACGCGCTCGACGACGCCGCCGGTTACGGCTTCTCGATCCACGGGCACGACTTCGACTGGGGCCGGCTGAAGGCGGCGCGCGACCGCTACGTGCAGGGGATCAACGACTGGTACGGCAACTACCTCGCCGACTCCGGCATCGACTGGCTGCGCGGCCGCGGCCGGCTGCGCGACGCGCACACGGTCGAGGTGGACGGCCGCGTCTACACGGCCGACCACGTCGCCATCGCCACCGGCGGCGTGCCCAGCGTCCCCGACGTCGCCGGGGCCGAACACGGCATCACCTCGGACGGCTTCTTCGCGCTCGACGCGCAGCCGCGCCGCGTCGCCATCGCCGGTTCCGGCTACATCGCCGTCGAGCTGGCCGGGCTGCTGAACGCGCTCGGCAGCGAGGTGACGCTGCTGCTGCGCCGCGAACACCTGCTCGGCAACTTCGACCCGATGCTGCGCGAGGCGCTGATGGAGGCGATGCTGAACGCCGGGATCAGCATCCTGCCGCGCAGCGCGATCCACGCGCTCAACCGCCACGCCGACGGCACGCTGAACCTGGTCAGCGGCAAGGGCCAGGCGCTGGGCGGCTTCGACACGCTGATCTGGGCCATCGGCCGGCAGCCGAACAGCGCCGGGCTCGGCCTGGAGGCCGCCGGGGTAGAGGTCGACCCGCGCGGTTTCGTGCCGACCGACGACTACCAGAACACCAACGTCGCCGGGGTCTACGCGCTCGGCGACCTCACCGGCCGCGCCGCGCTGACCCCGGTGGCGATCGCCGCCGGCCGGCGCCTGGCCGACCGGCTGTTCGGCGGCCAGCCCGAGCGCCACCTCGACTACGGCCTGATCCCGAGCGTGGTCTTCAGCCACCCGCCGATCGGCACCGTCGGGCTGACCGAGGAGGCGGCGCGCGCCAGCCACGGCGACGCGGTCAAGGTCTACCAGACCCGCTTCACCGCGATGTACCACGCGCTGGCGCCGCACCCGGTGGCGACGGCGATGAAGCTGGTCTGCGTCGGCGCGCAGCAGCGGGTGGTCGGCTGCCACGTGATCGGGCAGGGGGCCGACGAGATGCTGCAGGGGTTCGCCGTGGCGATGCGCATGGGCGCGACCAAGCGCGACTTCGACGACACCGTGGCGATCCACCCGACCAGCGCCGAGGAGCTGGTCACCCTGCGCTGACCCAAGGCAACCGGCCCGCAAGAAGCGTAGTAAGCGCTTACCCCTGGCGCAGTTCGGCGATCACCGGGGCGGTCTGCGGGCGCACCCCGCGCCACAGCGCGAACGCCTCGGCCGCCTGCTCGACCAGCATGCCGAGACCGTCGGCGCAGCGGCGCGCGCCGTGGGCCGCGGCCCAGCGCAGGAACGGCGTCGGCTCCGCCGCGTACATCAGGTCGTAGGCCAGCGCGCCGTCGACGCCGAGGCTCTCCGGCAGCGGCAGCGCGGCCCCGTGCAGGCTCGCCGCGGTGCCGTTGATCACCACGTCGCAAGCGGCCTGCTGCAGCAGCTCGAAGCCGCCGGCCTGCACCGGGCCGAGCGCGGCGAAGTGGGCGGCCAGCGCCTGCGCCCGCGCCGCCGTGCGGTTGACCAGCAGCAGCCGCGAGGGCCCGGCCTCGAGCAGCGGGCCGAGGATGCCGCGCACCGCGCCGCCGGCGCCGAGCACCAGCAGCGCCCGCCCGGCCAGCGCCTCGCCGAGGTTGTCGACCAGGTCGCGGACCAGGCCGATGCCGTCGGTGTTGTCGCCCCACCAGCCGTCCGCCCGGTCGCGGCGCAGCGTGTTGACCGCCCCGGCGAGCTCGGCGCGCGGGGTACGCGGGGCCGCCAGCGCCCACGCCTCCTGCTTCAGCGGCACGGTGACATTGCAGCCGCGGCCGCCGGCCGCGGCGAACGCCGCCAGCGCCTGCGCCAGGGTCCCGGAGGCTACCCGCTCGGCGGTGTACTCGAGCCGCTGGCCGGTCTGCGCCGCGAACAGCGCGTGGATCCGCGGCGACTTGCTGTGCGCCACCGGGTCGCCCATCACCGCGTAGCGGTCGGTTCCCGTCATGCTGGTATTGCCTCGCCCGTAACATTCATAATGTGCCGCGATTTCCGCAGTTTGATCGGCCCCCTGCAGCCCAACCGCCACCTCGCCAGCCAAGGAGGAGACCATGGCGCTCAGCCCCTTCACCAACCTGTTCGGCCGCTCGCCGTTCACCGCGCTGCAGCAGCACATGCGCGTGGTGACCGAGTGCGTCGATGCCGTCCCGGAACTGTTCGAGGCGCTGTGCGCGGACGACCAGACCCGGCTGGTGGCGGCGCAGGAACGCATCTTCGCCCTCGAGGACCGTGCCGACAAGGTCAAGAACGAGCTGCGCGAGCACCTGCCGAAGAGCCTGTTCCTGCCGGTCGACCGGCGTGACCTGCTCGAGGTGCTGGACATGCAGGACTCGATCGCCGACACCGCGCAGGACATCGCCGGGCTGCTGGTCGAGCGGCCGATGGAGCTGGTCGAGCCGATGCGGGAGCCGTTGCGCGAGCTGGTGCAGCGCTGCGTCGCCGCGGTGCACCAGGGACACCAGGTGATCGAGGAGCTCGACGAGCTGCTCGAGATGGGCTTCGGCGGCAAGGAGCGCGGCAGCGTGCTGGAGATGATCGCCGAGCTCGGCCGCACCGAGGACGAGACCGACACGCTGGGGATGGAGCTGACCCGCCTGCTGTTCCGCAACGAGGACTCGATGAAGCCGGTGTCGGTGATGTTCTGGTACCAGCTGATCGAATGGATCGGCGATCTCGCCGATTACGCCGAGAAGGTCGGCAACCGCCTGCGCCTGATGATCGCGGCGCGCTGACCGGCATCCACTGCAGAAGGACCTGAAGATGGAAATCATCACCCAGTACGGTCCCTGGTTCATCGGGCTGGCGATGGTCTTCGGCCTGTACATGACCTGGGGCATCGGCGCCAACGACGTCGCCAACGCGATGGGCACCTCGGTCGGCTCCGGCGCGATCACCATCAAGCAGGCGATCATCATCGCCGCGGTGTTCGAGTTCGCCGGCGCGGTGCTCGCCGGAGGTCACGTCACCAGCACCATCCGCAAGGGGATCATCGACTCCAGCGCGATCACCGGCCAGCCGGAGCTGCTGGTCTACGGCATGCTCGCCGCGCTGCTGGCCGCGGCGATCTGGCTGATGCTGGCCTCGACCCGCGGCTGGCCGGTGTCGACCACCCACTCGATCGTCGGCGCGATCGTCGGCTTCGCCGTCGCCGGGATCGGCGTCGACGCGGTGCACTGGGGCAAGATCGGCGGCATCGTCGCCAGCTGGCTGGTCTCGCCGCTGCTCGGCGGCCTGATCGCGCTGCTGCTGATGCTGAGCATCCGCAAGCTGATCCTCGACACCGACAAGCCGTTCGCGAGCGCCCAGCGCTGGGGGCCGGCCTACGTGTTCCTGGTCGGCTTCATCATCTCGCTGGTGACGCTGTGGAAAGGGCTGTCGCACCTCGACATCGACCTCTCGGTCGGCGCCAGCTTCGTCGTCGCGACGCTGTTCGGGCTCGGCCTGGCGGGCGTCGGCTGGGTGTTGATCCAGCGCATCCGCTTCGACCCGGGCGAGAACCGCGACTTCCACTTCACCAGCGTCGAGAAGGTGTTCGTCCCGATGATGGTGTTCACCGCCTGCGCGATGGCCTTCGCCCACGGTTCCAACGACGTCGCCAACGGCATCGGCCCGATGGCGGCGGTGGTCAGCATCGTCAACTCGGGCGGCGAGGTGGCGCAGAAGGCGGCGCTGCCAATCTGGATCCTGCTGCTCGGTGGTGCCGGGATCGTCGTCGGGCTGGCGACGCTCGGTTACCGCGTGATGCAGACCATCGGCAGCGAGATCACCGAGCTGACCCCGAGCCGCGCGTTCTGCGCGACGCTGGCGGCGGCCACCACGGTGGTGCTCGCCTCGCGCACCGGGCTGCCGGTGTCGACCACGCACATCGCGGTCGGCGCGGTGATGGGGGTCGGCATGGCCCGCGGCCTGGCCGCGCTGAACCTGCGCGTGATCGGCGGGATCATCGTCTCGTGGGTGGTCACGCTGCCGGTCTCCGGGGTGCTCGCGGCGCTGTTCTTCTTCACCCTGAAGGGGATCTTCAGCTAGCCAGCACCTGCTTCGGGTCGCCGGCGAAGCGGCGCGCGAGCACCGCCGAGATCATGTCCATCGCCTGCTCGACCGCGCGCACCGAGGACCAGTCCGAGATGATCGGCACGTGGCAGCGGTCGGCCTCGGCGAGCAGGTACGACTGCAGCTGCCAGATCACGTCGAAGCTCTTCAGGTAGCGCTCGGCGCGCCGGTTCGGCGCCGTCGACGCGCGCCCGCGCAGGCGCTGGCGCAGCTGCTCGGGGTCGAGCACCGCGAGCATGAACGGGACCACGATCGCGTCCCCGGCCGGCAGCGCCGACTGCATGTAGGCCGGGTGCAGGTGGATCCCCTCGAGGATCACCGCGACCCGTTCCGACAGCGCGCGCTTGAGCACCGCGTCCATCGCCACGCCGACCTGCTCGGCCTGGGTCAGGAAGCCGTCGATCACCTGGGTCTCGCCGCCCCCGGGACCGGCATAGCCGGTCGGCAGGGCGTGCCAGGCGCGGAAGCTCGAGGTGTGGATCGCCGGCAGCAGCCGCTTCGAGGTCATCTTGCGCATCACCTCGCGCAGCATGTCGGTCGACTGCGTGCGCACGATCTCGAGGCGATGCGCGAGGTCGGCGGCCAGCGTGCTCTTGCCGACGCCGTTGATGCCGCCGATCAGCAGGATCAGCGGGCGGTCGCTGCGCCGGTACTCGAGCCACACCAGGTAGCGGCCGGCCGCCTCGACGCCGTAGTGCAGCTGCAGGTCCTGGTGCACCAGGCGCGCCAGCTGCTGGCTGTCGATCTCGCTGCAGCCGTCGTGCTGCAGGCGACGCAGCAGCCGCTGCGCCACGGCGCTGGCCTGCTCGACCGGCAGCGCCGCCGACTCGAGCGAGCGCGACATCGCCCCGGGGGTGAAGGGCAGGGAGTTGCCGCCGGGGTAGCGGACCAGGATCGACGGGGTCGCCTCCTGCCGCTGCAGGTAGCGCTGGCGGTACTCGTCTCCATGGCGCTCGGCCAGCCGCTCGGCGAGCAGGTCGCGCAGCGCGGTGCTGGAGATCTCGGGGGTGCGCTCGAGCTCCCGGCGCACCTGGGTGGCGAGCTTGTAGGCCTGGTTGAAGTTCAGCCCGGCGGCCTGCAGCGAGCGGGTCAGGATGCCGCGCAGGAACGGCACGCGCACCGCGGTGGCGCTGTCGAGCACCTGCGTCTTGACGTTCTTGTCGCCCTTGGCCATCGCCTGTCCGCCCTCGCGACCGGGGCCGCCGACCGATGGCCTATGATAGCCGAACCACCCGCCGCCCTCGCGGCGTACCGCAGGTAGCCGATGCCCGCAGAGACCTTTCCCTACATCGCCGCCGTCGACCTCGGCTCGAACAGCTTCCACATGATCATCGCGCGGCTCGAGAACGGCCAGCTGCACGTGATCGACCGCCTGCGCCAGCAGGTCCAGCTCGGCGCCGGCGTCGACCGCTACAAGCGGCTGACCCCGGGGGTGCAGCAGCGCGCGCTGGGCTGCCTCGAGCGCTTCGGCCAGCGCCTGCGCGACCTGCCGCAGGGAGCGGTGCGCGCGGTCGGCACCAACACGCTGCGCGTGGCGCGCAACAGCGCCGCCTTCCTGCAGCGCGCCGAGGCGGTGCTCGGCCACCCGATCGAGGTGATCGCCGGGCGCGAGGAGGCGCGGTTGATCTACCTCGGCGTCGCCGGGAGCATCGCCGACGACCGCGGCCAGCGCCTGGTCATGGACATCGGCGGCGGCAGCACCGAGTACATCATCGGCATGCGCTCCGAACCGCTCTACCGCGAGAGCCTGTTCATGGGCTGCGTCAGTTATGCCAAGCGCTTCTTCGCTACCGGCAAGATCAGCAAGGCCGCGCTGCAGAAGGCCGAGCTGGCGGCCCAGCGCGAGCTGCAGCTGATCCAGGGCTTCTACCGCCAGGTCGGCTGGGGCAACGCGATCGGCGCCTCCGGCAGCATCATCGCGATCGCCCGGGTGCTGCAGGACAACGGCTGGGGCGACGGCACCATCACCGCCGAGGGCCTCGCCCAGCTGCGCTCAGCGGTGCTCCGCCGCAACCACGTCGACAAGCTCGACCTGGCGGGGTTGAAACGCGAACGCGCGCCGATCTTCCCCGGCGCGGTCGCGATCCTGGCCGCCACCTTCGAGGCGCTGCAGATCACCCGCATGCAGGTCGCCGACGGCGCGCTGCGCGAGGGCCTGCTCTACGAACTGCTCGGCCGCATCCGCCACGAGGACGTGCGCGAGCAGAGCGTGGCCGCGTTCTCCGAGCGCTACCGGGTCGACGCGGCGCAGGCGGCGCGCGTCGACCGCACCGCCGCGCTGCTGCTGTCCCAGGTGGCCGAACCGTGGGAACTGCAGGACGAGGAGAACACGCTGCTGCTGCACTGGGCCGCGCAGCTGCACGAGATCGGCCTCGGCATCGCCCACAACCAGTTCCACCGCCACGGCGGCTACATCCTGACCTACGCCGACCTGGCCGGTTTCTCGCGCCAGGAACAGCAGGTGCTGGCGGTGCTGGTGCGCGGCCACCGGCGCAAGTTCCCGGGCGCCGTGTTCCGCGCGCTGCCGCCGGAGCGCAGCGAACCGGCACGCCGCCTCGCGGTGCTGTTGCGCCTCGCGGTGCTGCTGAACCGCGGGCGCAGCGAGCAGCCGCTGCCGGAGCCGACGCTCGCGGTGGCCGACCAGGCGCTGACGCTGCGCTTCCCGCCCGGCTGGCTCGCCGCGCACACGCTGACCGCGGCCGATCTCGAGGAGGAGCGGCGCTACCTTTCCAGCAGCGGTTTCCGGCTCGCCTTCGGCTGACGCCGGGGACGCCGGCGGGTATACTCCACCGCTTTGCGAAACAACCGCTTGGGGGAATTCCTGGTGACCCGTTCCGCGCCACCGCGCCACCCGCCCGACACCTTCCAGGGGCTGCTCGACACGCTGCAGGCCTTCTGGGCCGGCCACGGCTGCGTGGTGCTGCAACCGCTCGACATGGAGGTCGGCGCCGGCACCTTCCACCCGGCCACGTTCCTGCGCTCGATCGGTCCCGAGCCATGGCGCGCCGCCTACGTGCAGCCGTCGCGCCGGCCCACCGACGGCCGTTACGGCGACAACCCGAACCGGCTGCAGCACTACTACCAGTACCAGGTGGTGCTGAAGCCCTCGCCCGACGACATCCAGGAGCTCTACCTCGATTCGCTGCGCGCGCTCGGTTTCGACCCGCTCGAGCACGACATCCGCTTCGTCGAGGACGACTGGGAGTCGCCCACGCTGGGCGCCTGGGGCCTCGGTTGGGAGGTGTGGCTGGACGGCATGGAGGTGACGCAGTTCACCTACTTCCAGGAGGCTGGCGGCCTCGCCTGCAGGCCGGT
>DATCZX010000328.1:0-3231 GCA_036525695.1 Gammaproteobacteria bacterium
AGTGGGATCGGGGCTCGGGGGGACAGCGCGAAGCGCGCGGCCGCCCGTGTCTGGGGCGCTCAGGCCAGCGCCTCGCGCCAGCCGAGCCCGGCCTCGGCGGTGCCGGCGGGGCGGTACTCGCAGCCGACCCAGCCGGCGTAGCCGAGCCGGTCGAGGGTGCGGAACAGGTGCGCGTAGTTGATCTCGCCGCTGCCCGGCTCGTGCCGCTCGGGCACGTCGGCGACCTGCACGTGGCCGATCAGCGGCAGCAGCTCCTCCAGGCGCCGGGTCAGGTCGCCCTGCATCACCTGGCAGTGGTAGACGTCGAACTGCAGGCGCAGGTTCGGCGCCCCGACCAGCTCGATCAGCTCGCGCGCCTGCTCCTGGCGCGAGAGGAAGTAGCCGGGCATGTCGCGGGTGTTGATCGGCTCGACCAGCAGCGTGCGCCCGCGGGCGGCCAGCCGTGCCGCCGCGTGGCGCAGGTTGGCGACGTAGACCGCGGTGGCCTCGCGCGGATCGCAGCCGGCGGCGGGGATGCCGGCCATCGCGTGCAGCCGCGGGCAGTCGAGCGCCGCGGCGTACTCGAGCGCGGTCTCGACCCCGGCGGCGAACTCCTCCTCGCGCCCGGGCAGCGCGGCGATGCCGCGCTCGCCCGCGTCCCAGTCCCCGGGTGGCAGGTTGAACAGCGCCTGCTCGAGACCGTGGCCGCGCAGCTGCGCGGCGATCTCCGCGGCCGGGAAGGCGTACGGGAACAGGTACTCGACCGCGGCGAAGCCGCTGGCGGCGGCACGGCCGAAGCGCTCGAGGAACGGGACCTCGGTGAACAGCATGCTCAGGTTGGCGGCAAAACGGGGCATCAGCGCTCCTCTGCTGCAGGTGGGGGGCCGCTCACGGCACGGCCTCGGCCATCATCTCCAGCGCGCGCCCGAAGAACGCCTCGCTGCCGAAGTTGCCGGACTTCAGCGCCAGCAGCAGGTCGCCCGGCACGGCCCGGGTCACCGGCACGCCGGGGTCGACCTGGTGGCCGATGCGCAGCGCGCGGATGCCGAGCGCGGCGACCACCGCGCCGGAGGTCTCGCCGCCGGCGACCACCAGCCGCCTGACCCCGGCCTCGCGCAGGCCGACCGCGATCTCCGCCAGTGCCGCCTCGACCAGCGCGCCGGCGCGCTCGCGGCCGAGCGCCTGCTGGACCCGGGCCACCTGCTCGGGCGCCGCGGTCGCGTAGACCAGCACCGGGCCGGAGGCCAGCTTCTCGCGCGCCCAGGCGACGATCTGCGCCGGCAACCCCGGGTCCGCGGCCAGCGCCAGCGGGTCGAGCTGGCGCGACGGCCAGCGCGCGCGCGCCCACGCCACCTGGCCGCGGGTCGCCTCCGAGGCGCTGCCGGCGAGCACCGCGGCCGGCGCGCGGCTGCCGGAGAGCCGGCCGGCGTCGGCCGCCGCCTCCAGCGTGCCGCGCCCGACCAGCGCGCTGGCCAGGCCGCTGCCGAGGCCCGAGCCGCCGGTGACCAGCGGCAGGTCGAGGCAGGCGCGGCCGAGGGTGCGCAGGTCGGCGTCGTCGAGGGTGTCGACGATCACGTGGGCGACGCCCCGTTCGGCCAGCTCGGCCAGCCGCGCCTGGACCTTCGCACTGCCCTGCGCCAGCTCGGCGCGGGTCAGCTTGTCGACCTTGCGCGTGGTCTGCCGGCCGAGCACGCGGACCAGGTCCGGGTCGGTCATCGGCGTCAGCGGGTGGTCGCGCATGCTGCTCTCGCTGAGCAGCCGGTCGCCGACGAACAGGTAGCCCTGGTAGACGGTCCGCCCGGCCGCCGGGAACGCCGGGCAGTAGAGCGTCAGCGGGGTGTCGAGGGCATCGAGCAGCGCCTCGGCGACCGGGCCGATGTTGCCGGCGTCGGTGCTGTCGAAGGTCGAGCAGTACTTGAAGTAGAACTGCTGGCAGCCGAGCCCCTTGAGGTATTCGAGGGCGACCAGAGCGTCGTCGACCGCCATCGCCGCCGGCACGCTGCGGCTCTTCAGCGCGACCACCACGGCGTCGAGCTGCGCCGCCTGCTCCGGCTCCAGGCGCAGGCCGTCGGCGCCGATCACCTGCAGCGTGCGCAGGCCGCCGCGGACCAGGTTGTTGGCCAGGTCGGTGGCGCCGGTGAAGTCGTCCGCGATGCAGCCGAGGTAGGGCATGCCCGCGCTCACTCCGGCTCGCCGGGCAGGCTGATGTCGGACAGCCGCTGCCAGACCTTGATCACCGCGGCGTCGTCCTCGCGCCCGTGCCCGGCCGACGCGGCCATCGTGAACAGCTGGTGCGCGACGTTGGCCAGCGGCAGCGGGAAGGTCTGCGCGCGCGCGCTGTCGGTGACCAGGCCGAGGTCCTTGATGAAGATCTCGACCGCGCTGCGCGGGCTGTAGTCGGCGTCGAGGATGTGCGGCACGCGGTTCTCGAACATCCACGAGTTGCCGGCGGCGGCGGTGATCACCTGGTAGGTCGCGCGGGCGTCGAGGCCGGACTTCAGCGCGAACGCCATCGCCTCGGCGGCGGCGGCGATGTGCACCCCGGCGAGCAGCTGGTTGACCAGCTTCATCGACGACCCCTGGCCGACCGCGTCGCCCATCACGAACAGGTGCGCGGCCGCCGCGTCGAGCACGTCGGCGGCGCGCTCGCGCAGCGCCGGCGCGCCCGAGAGCATGATCGACAGCTCCCCGGCCCGCGCCTTGACCGGCCCGCCGCTGACCGGGGCGTCGAGCAGCGCGATGCCGAGCCCGGCGAGCCGCGGCTCCAGCGCCTGCACCCAGGCCGGCGCGACCGTCGCCGACTGCAGCAGCAGACCACCGCCGAACTCCGCGGCCAATCCGGCCGCGCCGAACAGCAGCTGCTCGACCTGCGCCGCGTTGACCACCAGCGTGATCACCCGGTCGGCGTGCTCGGCCAGCTCGGCGGGACTCGCGCAGGCGATGCCGCCGGCCGCGGCGAGCGCGTCGCGCTTGGCCGGGTCGAGGTCGTAGCCGGCAACCGTGAAGCCGGCATCGACCAGCGCCAGCGCCGTGCCCATGCCCATCGCGCCGAGTCCGGCCACGCCCACCCGCCTGCCTGCCATCCGCTGCTCCCTGCTGCCGCGACGCCATCACCGGCGCCGGTTACCCGCTAGCTTAGCCAATCGTGCCCCCGTCGCGTGGCCGATCGGCCGCTTAGCTGACCTGGGTCCGGTAGCCGCTCGCACCGTCCCCGGCCTCCTCGCCGGCTGAACCCGGGGCGGGCGGCCGGCC
>DATCZX010000329.1:0-2755 GCA_036525695.1 Gammaproteobacteria bacterium
GCGGCGCCGACGACCCCACGGCCGAGTCGCTGCTCGGCGAGAGCAGCCGCATCCTCGCCGACCTGCTGCTGCTGACGCAGCCGATCAGCGCCAGCCGCAACTGAGCGGCCCTACTGGCCGCCGGCCGGCCCCTTGCGCGGCGAGCGCCAGGTGAAGGTCGCGGTGATCGCGTAGTTCCACACCGCCCCGGCGACGGCGCCGAGGAACCCCGCCAGCAACCACGGCGTCGCGCGCTCGAACAGGAACCCGGCGAGCTCGACGTTGATCACCGCGCCGACGCTGCAGGCCAGGTAGAAGCTCAGCAGGCCGCGCACGAAGGCGAGCCCGTGCAGCTTCCTGTCCTGGTAGGTGAAGGCGTTGTTGAGCAGGTAGTTCCAGGTCATCGCGACCAGCGTTGCCAGCGCCTGCGAGAGCACGAACCCCTGCTCCAGCGCACGGTGCAGCAGCCCCAGCACCAGCAGGTGCACGGCCACCCCGGTCAGGCCGACGCCGACGAACAGCACGAAGCGCACCGGCACGTAGCGGCCGACCAGCTTGTCGACCAGCAGCACCAGGTACTCCCAGACCACCAGCGTGTCGAGCTTGCTGTCGCCGTGCTGGCGGGCGCGCATCCGGTAGGGCAGCTCGCTGACGCGGGCGTCGCGCCGGCCCGAGGCGAGCAGGTCGAGCAGGATCTTGAAGCCCTTGCCGGAGAGGTCGTGGGCGACGCGGTCGAAGTAGGCGCGGGTGAGCATGAAGAAGCCGCTCATCGGGTCGCTGACCCGCGCGCGCAGCACCAGCCGACCGAGCAGCGAGGCGATGCGGCTGACCCAGACCCGGCCCGAGGCGAGTTCGCCGGTGCTGCCGCCGTCCATGTAGCGGCTGCCGACCACCACGTCGGCACGCTCGTCACGCAGCAGCTCGAGCATCCCCGGCAGCAGGCGCTCGTCGTGCTGCAGGTCGGCGTCCATCACCGCGACGTAGGGGGCGGTGCTGGCCATCACCCCCTCGATGCAGGCCGAGGAGAGTCCGCGCCGGTCGAGCCGCTGCAGGCAGCGCACCCGCCGGTCGCTCCGCGCCAGCGCGCGCACCGCGTCGGCGGTGCCGTCCGGCGAGTCGTCGTCGACGAACAGCACCTCCCACTCGACCCCGGCCAGGGCCGCGTCGAGCAGCTCGACCAGCGGGGCCACGTTGGCGCGCTCGTTGAAGGTCGGCACGACCACGGTCAACTCGATGGACAAGAAGGATCCCTCTGCGCGTGGCGCCCCGCCGGGTCGGCCAGGTGGCGGGCCGAAAGCGGTTATACCGTGCCCCCTGCGGGCGCACAACCGCCCCCAGCGGCCCGCGCGGGCGGCGGCCGGCGCCGCTGGCGGCGGTTCGGGCGCGGCCGTTGCGGGCCGTCCCCGGCGCTTTCAGCACGCCGCGCAGGGCCGCGGCGACAACCCCTATTTGACTGATTGGAAAAGGATTAATCCACGGGCCCGCTTGCTGCTCCCGCCCCTGCGTGGTATCAAGGGGTCAGCTCGTCCGCGGAGAGAACCGATGACCCGCCTGCCCGTGCTGATCCTGCTGCTGCTCGGCACCTCGCTGCTGCAGGCCGAGGTGCGTATCACCCCCGACCTGGCCGAGGTCAGGGTGCCCACCGCCGACGGCGCGGTGGTGATCCAGCGCAACCAGGACCCCGACGCGACCATCGACCCGGCCTTCTCGCTGACCTCGCGCAACTGCCCGCCGTTCTGCATCCAGCCGATGACCCCGGCGCCCGGGGTGACCACCGTCGGCGAACTGGAACTGCTCGAGTTCCTGCAGGGCGGTGGCCTGCTGATCGACGGCCGCACCGAGAACTGGTTCCTCGAGGAGACCATCCCCGGCGCGCTCAACATCCCCTACACCGAGATGGCGGTGCGCCTCGACGAGCTCGGCTGCCAGCGCGGCAGCGACCGCTGGGACTGCAGCGAGGCGCGCCCGGTGCTGCTGTTCTGCAACGGCGCCTGGTGCGGCCAGTCGCCGACCGCGATCAGGGCGATGGTGCGCGAGGGGTACCCGGCGCAGCGGATCTTCTACTACCGCGGCGGCATGCAGGCGTGGAAATCGCTCGGCCTGACCACCGTCCCGGGCTCGTTCTGAACCGCGCGTGGCCAGCGGGCCGGCGCGGCTGAGCGTCGTCGGCGCCGGTCGCCTCGGGCGCACGCTGGCGCGCCTGTGGGCGGATGCCGGCCACTTCCGCATCGCCGCGGTCGCCTGCCGCACGCCGGTGGCGGCGGCAGCCGCGGCGGCATTCATCGGCCAGGGCGCGGCATGCGACCGCCTGCAGGGGCTGGAACCGGCCGACGCCTGGCTGCTCGGCGTGCCCGACGACCGGCTGGCCGGGGTCGCCGCGGACTTGGCGGCGAGCGGCGCGGTGCGCCCCGGCTGCGTCGCCTGGCACTGCAGCGGCGCCCACGACGCGGGGCTGCTGGCACCGTTGCGCGACGCCGGCGCGCACGTCGCCAGCGCCCACCCGATGCACAGCTTCGCCGATCCGGCCGCCTCGCTGGCGAGCTTCCGCGGCAGCTGGTGCGCGCTCGAGGGCGAGCCCGCCGCGCTGGCCGTGGTGCGGCCCGCGTTCAGCGTGCTGGGCGCCCGCTGCGTCGAGCTCGACCCGCGCCACAAGCTGCTCTACCACGCCGCCGGCGTGCTCGCCGCCAACGGCCTGGTCGCGCTGCTCGGGCGCGCGGGCGAACTGCTGCGTGCCGCCGGCATCCCGGCCACGGACGCCCTGCCGCTGCTCGAGCCG
>DATCZX010000330.1:0-10799 GCA_036525695.1 Gammaproteobacteria bacterium
TGTTCACGCAGTCGAACTACGGCATCGTCACCAAGATGGGCTTCTGGCTGATGCCGCGCCCGCCGGTCTACAAGCCGTTCCTGGTCAAGTACCCGCACGAGGAGGACATCGTCAAGGCGATGGACACCATCCGCCCGCTGCGCATGAACCAGATCATCGCCAACGCCGGCACGGTCTCCAACGCGCTGTGGGAGATCGCCGTCAGCCACCGCCGCGCCGACCTGTGGGAGGGCGACGGGCAGATCCCCGACGCGGTGGTGCAGCGGGTCGCGCGCGAGCAGGGCTACGGCGCGTGGAACGTCTACGCGGCGCTGTACGGCACCGAGGAGCAGGTCGAGGTCAACTGGCGCATGGTCAAGGGCGCCTTCAGCGCCTCCGGCGGCGAGGTGCTGACCGAGGCCGACATGCCGCCGGGCGACCCGCTGTGGCAGTACCGCAAGGACATGATGTCCGGCACGCTGAGCATGCAGGAGTTCGGCCTGTACAACTGGCGCGGCGGCGGCGGCTCGACCTGGTTCGCCCCGGTGGCCCAGGCGATGGGCTCCGAGACCCTGCAGCAGATGCGCCTGGCCAAGCAGATCACCGCGCGCCACGGCCTCGACTACGTCGCGCTGTTCATCATCGGCTGGCGCGACATGCACCACATCGTCGACCTGCTCTACGACAAGACCGACCCGGCCCAGCGCGGCGCGACCCACGCCTGCTACGGCGAGCTGCTGCACGAGTTCGCGCAGCGCGGCTACGGCGTCTACCGCACCAGCATCGCGTTCATGGACCAGGTGGCGGAGCTCTACGGGCCGGTCAAGCACGAGGTCAACCAGGCGCTGAAGCGGGCGCTCGACCCGAACGGCATCCTCGCCCCGGGCAAGTCGGGCATCTACTGATGCCTGATCATTTGCTCGAGCTCACCGGAGTCGAAGTTGATCAAATAATGAATTCTCGCTCGCGAAGTCACGCTACGAGGCGGGCAAAGAACGAAAAATCAACGAACTAGCGCATTGGCATGCCGAGTGCATTGACCATTGCATAAAGACAGGCAGGCCACGAGCCCGCCGACCGAGAATGGGAGACCGGCCCCCCGCGGCCGCACAGAGGAGGAGGCGATGCATCCAAGCAGCAGAGTTTGGCTGTCCGGCGCTGCGCTCGCGGCGTGGCTCGGCGCATCGATGTTGGCCCCGGCGACCGCGCATGCGCAGGCCGCCGGGCAGTGGCGCGACGGCGCCCACGTCTACGCGAAGATCTGCGGCAAGTGCCACGACACCGGCATCGGCCCGGTGATCAAGGGCCGCTCGCTGCCCCCGGAGTACGTGCAGGTGCGCGTGCGCCAGGGCTTCCGCGCGATGCCGCCGTTCCGCCCGAGCGACCTCGACGATGCCGAGCTGCTGGCGCTCGGGCGCTACATCATGCAGAGCCCGGCCCCGGCGGGAGGCAAGCCATGAACCTGCGCCGGCGCGATTTCCTCAAGGGGCTGCTGGCCGGCGGCACGCTGGTGGCGCTCGACGTCCCGGCGGCGCACGGCTCCGGCAGTGCCACCGCCGCGTCGCCGGCGGCACCGCCGGTGCTGCTGGTCACCGGCACCCCGTGCGACCAGGAGTTCTTCGGCGCCGCCCGTGCGCTGCTGGCCCGCAGCGGCCTCGGCGAGCCCACGACGCTGCGCCTCGGCCGCGACGAACTGGCGCGCCCGGCGGCGCTGCTGCGCGCGCTCGCCAGCGTGCGCGGCCGCAGCGTGGTCGGCCTGGTCGAAGGGGCGCAGGCGGCGCTGCTGCCCGAGCTCTGGCGCGGTGCCGGCATCGCCGTCAGCTGCGCCGGCGAGCACTGCGCCGGCGACCTCCCCGGCAGCGCCTCCCGCCACCGCCTGCTGACCACCCCGGCCAGCCACGGCATCGCCCGTGCGCTGCGCGCCGCGGTACCGGCGGCACGGGTCGAGGAGCAGGCGCTGGGCGCTCCGCTAGCGGGCGATTCCGGCCTGCCCGCGCTGGTCCCCGAGTGGGCCGCGGCGACCGGCGAGCTGCTCGCCCGCGTCGCCGTCGGCGGCTGGCAGCCGCTGGCACCGCTTCCGGCCAACGATGCCGGGCCCGTGCCGCGCGCCGCGGCCAGCCGCTACTACGCCAGCTTCGTGCTGCGCGTCCCGGCCTGAACCCTGTGGAGGCAAGCAACCGATGAGCACCCAGTACCTCGCCCTCCCGGAAGGGGTCAGCGCCGCGCAGTTCACCCAGGCGCTGGCCGAGTTCCGCGCCATCCTCGGCGACCAGCACGTGATCACCGCGATCGACGTGCTCGCGCCGTACACCAAGATCATGCTGCCGGTCCCCGACGCGCAGCACGCGCCGTCGGCGGCGATCCTGCCGGACAGCGTCGAGCAGGTGCAGCGGATCCTCGCCGTGTGCAACAAGTACAAGGTGCCGGTGTGGCCGATCTCCACCGGGCGCAACCTCGGTTACGGCTCGGCGGCGCCGGCGACGCGCGGCCAGGTGGTGCTCGACCTGCGGCGCATGAACCGGATCCTCGACGTCGACCCGGAGCTGTGCACCGCGCTGGTCGAGCCCGGGGTCACCTACCAGCAGCTGCACGACTACATCCGCGAGCGCAACCTGCCGCTGTGGCTGTCGTGCCCGGCGCCGTCGGCGATCGCCGGGCCGCTCGGCAACACCGTCGACCGCGGCGTCGGCTACACCCCGTACGGCGAGCACTTCCTGTTCTCCTGCGGCATGGAGGTGGTGCTGGCCGACGGCCAGGTGCTGCGCACCGGCATGGGCTCGATCCCGAACTCGAACACCTGGCAGGTGTTCAAGTGGGGCTACGGGCCGTCGCTCGACGGCATCTTCACGCAGTCGAACTACGGCGTGGTGACCAAGCTCGGCATGTGGCTGATGCCGGCGCCGCCGGCGTTCAAGCCGTTCGTGGTGCGCTACCCGAAGCGCGCCGACATCCACAAGATCGTCGAGACCATCCGCCCGCTGCGCATCGCGATGATCATCCCCAACGCGGTGGTGATCTCCGGCGTGCTGTGGGAGGCCGGCGCGTTCCTCAAGCGCAGCGACTACTTCCAGGGCGACGGCCAGATCGACGAGGCGGCGGTGGCGAAGATCATGGCCGACCACGACCTCGGCTACTGGAACGTCTACGCCGCGCTGTACGGCTCGCCGGAGCAGATCGAGGTGAACTGGAAGATCGTCGAGGGGGCGTTCAAGGCCTCGGGCGGCGACATCCAGACCGAGGAGCAGGCGGGCGATTCGCCGATCTTCCGCTACCGCGCCGACCTGATGCGCGGCGACATGAACCTGCAGGAGTTCGGCCTGTACAACTGGCGCGGCGGCGGCGGCTCGCTGTGGTTCGCCCCGGTGTCGCAGTCGCGCGGCAGCGAGACGCTGAAGCAGATGGAGATGGCCCAGCGCATCCTGGCCAAGCACGGGCTCGACTACGTCGGCGAGTTCATCGTCGGCTGGCGCGACATGCACCACATCATCGACGTGCTGTTCGACCGCACCGACCCGGCGCAGATGCAGCGCGCCTACGCCTGCTTCGACGAGCTGCTGGCCGAGTTCTCGGCCGCCGGCTACGGCAACTACCGCACCAACACCGCGTTCATGGACAAGGTCGCCGACACCTACGGCCCGGTCAAGCGCGACGTCGACCAGCGCCTGAAGCGGGCGCTCGACCCGAACGGGATCATCGCGCCGGGCAAGTCCGGCATCCGCATCTGAACCGGCAGCGAGGAGCAACACGATGAGCGCAGAGCAGACCGCACCGACCGTGCACCGTCTCTTCATCAACGGCGAGTGGCAGGAGGCCACCGACGGCGAACTGTTCGAGGACCGCAACCCGGCGACCGGCGCGGTCTACGCGCAGGTCCACTTCGGCGGCCCCGGCGACATGCAGCGCGCGGTGGACGCCGCCGAGGCGGCGCGTGCCGCCTGGGGCAACACCCTGGCCAACCAGCGCGAGGCGATCCTGCTGAAGGCGGCCGACGTGCTCGCGGGGCGCATCCCGGAGATCGCCGACGTGCTGATGGACGAGGCCGGCTCGACCTTCGGCAAGGCGATGTTCGAGTCGAGCTTCGTGGTCAACCTGCTGCGCAGCGCGGCCGGCGAGTGCCGGCGCATCTTCGGCGAGACCATGCCGTCGGACAGCCCGGGACTGCTGTCGCTGTCGATCCGCCGCCCGCTCGGCGTGATCGGCGGCATCGCGCCGTTCAATTTCCCGTTCCTGCTGGCGACCAAGAAGGTGGCGATGGCGCTGGCCGCCGGCAACACCTTCGTGCTGAAGCCGGCCGAGGAGACCTCGGTGACCGGGCTCAAGATCGCCGAGATCTTCGCCGCGGCGGGACTGCCGCCGGGCGTGCTCAACGTGGTCCCGGGGCGCGGCGAGGTGGTCGGCCCGGCGCTGGTCGACGACCCGCGCGTGCGCATGATCACCTTCACCGGCTCGACCGCGGTGGGCAAGTTGCTGGCGGTGCGCGCGGCGCAGCAGCTGAAGAAGATCACGCTGGAGCTCGGCGGCAAGTCGCCGCTGATCATCCTCGCCGACGCCGACCTCGACTACGCGGTCGACGCGGCCTGCTTCGGCATCTTCCTGCACCAGGGCCAGGTGTGCATGGCGAACTCGAAGGTGATCGTCGCGCAGGAGCTGTTCGACGAGTTCTGCACCCGCTTCGTGGCCAAGGTGGCGACGCTGCAGGTCGGCGACCCGCGTGACCCGCACACGGTGATCGGTCCGCTGATCCGCGGCGAGCAGTGCGGCTTCATCGACGGCCACGTCGAGGACGCGGTGGCCAAGGGCGCGCGGCTGCTCTGCGGCGGTAGCGCCGAAGGTGCCTGGTACCAGCCGACCGTGCTGGCCGGGGTGACGCCGATGATGCGCGTCTACGCCGAGGAGAGCTTCGGCCCGGTGGTCTCGGTGATCCCGGTGGCCGACCACCACGAGGCGCTGC
This sequence comes from Gammaproteobacteria bacterium, assembly GCA_036525695.1. Taxonomy (GTDB): domain Bacteria; phylum Pseudomonadota; class Gammaproteobacteria; order QNFN01; family QNFN01; genus DATCZX01. The sequence goes on from DATCZX010000330.1 coordinate 4,931, forward strand.
GCATCGCCAACGACACCGCCTACGGCCTGTCGTCGGCGGTGATCACCAACGACCTGCAGAAGGCGCTGGAGCTGGCGCTGAACCTCGAGGCCGGCATGGTCCACGTCAACGACAGCACCTGCTACGACGAGCCGCACGTGCCGTTCGGCGGGGTCAAGGAGAGCGGTCTCGGCCGCGAGGGCGGGCGCTGGTCGATGGAGGAGATGACCGAGACCAAGTGGGTCACGGTGCAGATGGGGCAGCGGCACTTCCCGTTCTGAACGGGTTGCGCGGAGTGGGGGTGCGCGTGTGCTGCCAGTTGATCAAAAACGCAGGCCGATTTGGTGAGTTGTAAAAATAATCACTTGGCGGGGGTTCCAGAGGCCCCCGCGCAGCTTCCGGGATCCTGCAGACGCCCCTTCACGGGACCGTCCCGGACCCATACGAAAAATACTACTTGTCAATACATTCAGGTAGATAGCTGTGTTATCCGGTGGATCGGCGGCAGTCGGCGCGAGGTTTTCCGAGTGGATGGCATACGGTTTGCTCTCCCGACTCCTTATAAGGGGATTCCGGTCGCGCCCGCTCCGCGACGCTGCCGGAATGCAGCCGCCGGTCACCCGCAGCGACCGGCACCAGCCGACTCTGGCCAGAACCGGGAGTGACGAGAACCTAAGCGAAGCGAGGATCGACAGTCGACGTTGCCAACCGCCGGCGCATGCGCCCGGCACACTACAAGCCAATGGCAACGCGGCATGCAATTGGGAGCAGAGGAGGTTGTTGGTGTCGTCAAGAGCTCGTTGTTCGCGTGCGCTCGCGGGGTTGGCCCTGGCTGCCATCCTCAGCGGCTGCGAGGCGCCGTTGAACCTGGTCGGAGTCGCCGGGGAGCAGGCCAAGTCGGTGCTGCGCTTCGACCAGTTCCAGGCGATCGCGGGCAACGGCAACGCCGTGGTCACCGTGGGCGGTGGCGGGGCGCTGCTGGTCTCGCGTGACGGCGGGCAGCAGTGGCAGCGCCGGCAGCTGCCCGGGGCGCCGTCGCTGATCGACGTCGTCGCCTGCCCCGATCGCACCTTCGCCGCGCTCGACATCCGCCGCACGCTGTGGCTCTCGGCCGATGACGGCGACAGCTGGAACAGCCTCCCGGTCGACACCACCGAGACCCCGCTGGCGCTGACCTGCGACCCGCGCAACGGGCTCTGGGCGGTCGGCAGCTTCAGCACCATCCTGCACAGCAACGACCGCGGCGTGAGCTGGGAGGCCACCTCGCTGGACGAGGACCTGATGCTGACCACGGTGCAGTTCGTCGACGCCAGCTTCGGCGTCATCACCGGCGAGTACGGCACCGTGCTGACCAGCGTCGACGGCGGGGTGAACTGGGAGCGCGCCGGCGACCTGCCGGAGGAGTTCTACCCGCTGGCGGCGCTGTTCACCGATGCCGACACCGGTTACATCGGCGGCCTGAACGGGCAGATCCTGCACACCGCCGACGGCGGGCAGAGCTGGGAGCGGCAGCCGACGGCCACCGACTCGCCGATCTACGGCCTGCTGGCACAGGGGCAGCGGCTCTACGCGGTCGGCGATTTCGGCACCCTGCTGACCCGGCGCGGCGACCGCTGGGTGCGCTACGGGCAGGATCTCCCGGCGTTCTCCTACCTGCGCGCGATCGCGCCGAGCGGTGACCACGACCTGCTGCTGGCCGGCGGGGCCGGGGCGCTGTTCCGGCTGACGATCGACCAGCTCGCGGGCACCCAGGACGGCACGGCCACGGAGTCGAAACCGTGAAGCGTTTCACCCGGGCCTTCCATCACCTGCTGCACCGTTTCGACGACCTGATCTTCGACGCGCCGAGGCGCACGCTGGCGCTGATCGCGCTGGTCACGGCGTTCTTCGCGGCGCAGATCCCCGGCGTGCAGATGTACTCGGACTTCGCCGACCTGCTGCCGCAGGAACACCCGTACATCCAGCTGCACAACGAGATCCGCAACACCTTCGGCGGCGCCAACAACATCATCGTCGGCATCGAGGTGGAGCAGGGCGACCTGTTCACCAACGAGACCCTGGCGCTGATCCACCGCGTCACCCAGGCCGTCGACAGCCTGCCCGGGGTCAACCACAACCTGGTCACCAGCCTGACCCATCGCACCGTGCGCAAGGTCTGGCTGAGCGAGACCGGCGGGATCAACTCCGAGCCGCACTACGACCCGCTGAAGACCGATCTCGGCGACGCGGAGCTGGCGGCGATCCGCAACGACGTCACCACCAACCCGCGGGTCTACGGCCTGCTGGTGTCGCCGGACCTGAAGTCGGCGCTGATCCGCGCCACCTTCAACGAGGGCCAGCTCGACTACGCCGGGACCTTCGAGCAGGTCCAGCAGCTGCGCGAGCGCGAGGCGCGCCCCGGGGTGAAGATCCACGTCACCGGGCAGCCGATGCTGGTCGGCTGGGTCTACACCTACGTCGACCAGATCCTGCAGATCTTCCTCTACACGCTGCTGATCATGCTGGCGCTGCTGGTGGCCTACTTCCGCCGCCTGTACGGCATCCTGCTGCCGCTGCTCGGCATCGTGCTGTCGACCATCTGGGGTCTCGGCATCCTGTCGCTGCTCGGCTACAACCTCGACCCGCTGACGCTGGTGGTGCCGTTCCTGATCTCGGCGCGGGCGATGTCGCACGGCATCCAGCTGGTCCAGCGCTACTACGGCGAGCTGGAGCAGACCGCGGATTCCCGGCGCGCGGCACGCAACACCTTCGACAGCCTGTTCCGGCCCGGTTCGCTCGGCGTGATCTCCGACGCCATCGGCCTGCTGCTGATCGCGCTCGGCTCGGTGCCGATCAACACCAAGCTGGCGCACTACGCCTCGCTGTGGGCCCTCGGCGTGATCTTCACCGTGCTGATCACCGTGCCGTGCCTGCTCAGCCTGCTGCCGCAGCCGCGCGAGACGAAGTCGAAGTTCTCCGCGATCAGCGGCCACCTGCCGCGGCTCAGCGTCGTCGTCGGCAGCCGGCGCGGCGCGCCGGCGGTGCTGCTGCTGGTCGTCGCGCTGATGGCCGGTGGCGGCTACTTCAGCTCCTGGGTGCAGATCGGCGAGGCCGAGCCGGGTTCGCCGATCCTCTACCCCGACCACGACTACAACCTGTCGTCGAAGGCGATCAACACCAGCTTCCCCGGTTCCGAGGAGCTCTACATCGTCGCGCGCACCGACAAGAAGGGCGGGATCAAGCGCCCGGAGGTGCTGCGCGCGCTCGAGGACTTCGAGCAGCACATGCTCTACGACCCGGACCTCGGCGGCGCCAAGGGCGTCCCCGACCTGGTCAAGCAGGTCAACCGGATCCTGCACAACAACGACCCGCGCTGGGCGCAGATCCCCGATACCAGCGCCTACGTCGGCGGGCTGCTGTTCTCCTACATGGCCTCGAGCCCGATCCCGGGGGCGCTGAACGAGTTCATCGACACCGACGAGCAGACCGCCAACCTGGTGTTCTTCTACAAGGACCACAAGGGCGAGACGATCCGCCGCGCGATCCACCAGGTGAAGAGCTGGACCGAGTCGACGGCGGCACGGGTCGAGGGGCTGACGATGCACCTGGCCGGCGGCGTGATCGGCGTCACCGCGGCGATCAACGAGGCGTCGTTCGCCACCAACATGCTGATCATCCCGCTGGTGCTGGCGCTGATCTTCGCCTTCGTCACCGCCTTCTACTGGTCGTTCCACGCCGGCTGGCTGATGTTCATGGCGATGTCGTTCGCGACCACGCTGACCTACGCCTACATGGGCATCCAGGGCATCGGCATCAACGTCAACACGGTGCCGGTGATCGCGGTCGGCATCGGCATCGGCATCGACTACTCGATCTACATCATGGACCGCATCCGCGAGGAGGTCGGCAAGGGGCGCGACCTGCTCGCCGCGGTGATCCGCACCATCAACACCACCGGCGTCGCGGTCGGCTTCACCGCGCTGTCGCTGATCGCCGGCATCGTCATGTGGGTGCTGGTCTCCGACCTGCGCTTCCAGGCCGACGCCGCGCTGCTGCTGTGCGTGATGCTGATCCTCAACGCGGTCGCCGCGGTGTTCCTGGTGCCGGCCTGGGTGGTGGTGTTCAGGCCGCACTTCATCACCCGCGCGCACTACGACGCGGAGGGGATTCTGATCGCTGAAGACGGGGCGGATCGGCCGCCCGTGGGGAGCCTGGCAGGACAACACTAGGACGTGGATCGAAGGGGGGCGTCGAGCGCCACGGAACCGCTCGGACAGGTGCATGCGCCGCCACAATAACTACGAGGAGAGCGAAATGAGGAGAGAGAAGAACGGGATCCGGCGCCGGCAACGGCCCTGGGGATGCAAGTTGGCCGTTGCCCTGCCGGCGCTGCTGGTGGCGGGAAGCGTCGGGGCCGCCCCGGCGAGCTGGCACGGTTTCGTCGAGAACGAGACCCACCAGCGCGACGACGTCGGCCTGGCCAAGTTCCGCAACACCGCGCAGTTCGAGGGCAGCAAGCGGGTCGGCCAGGCCGGGGGGTTCAGCAACGTCTCGCTGCACGGCACCTTCCGCTTCACCTACGACGGCGTCTACGACCTCAACGACGAGGATTACGGGGACCAGGCGGGAGGCGCGATCCAGCTGGAGAGCGTCGCGGGTAGTGGCCTGAGCAATCATGGCGAAGGCGATGTTTCCGGGGCTATCCCGATATTCAGCTTTGGTTTCAATCACGATGATCCAACCCAAGCAAACTACAACCCCAACGAAGGTTTGGTTGTCCTCGGCTCTCACCTGCACGAGCCTGACGGCGGTGTCACCTTCGGCGTCCCGGTGCGCCCGTGCGACGTCGACAAGCGCGGCTGCATCGACGGCTACCTCGACTACGACACCGACGACCTGCGCTTCCCCGAGTTCAACGAGCGCGCCGACTTCATCCGCGAGCTCTACTTGCGCGCGACGCTGCCGCTGGAGAGCGGCGCCAACGTCAACTTCAAGCTCGGCAAGCAGCAGATCGTCTGGGGCCGCACCGACCTGTTCCGCGTCCTCGACGTGCTCAACCCGGTCGACTTCTCGCGCAACAACATCTACGACGAGCTCGAGGAGATCCGCATCCCGATGTGGATGCTCGAGGCCGAGTACCAGGTCGGCGCCACCGAGACCTTCGACGACCTGAACTTCTCGCTGGTGTGGAACTTCGACAAGTTCCGCCCGAACAACCTCGGCCAGGGCGGCACGCCGAACGCGATCCTCGACGCCGGCTCGTTCTTCCGCGGCATGAAGAACTGCTGGGACAACGGCTGCACGGTGTCCAACTTCGCCTTCGGTGCACTGGCCACCGATTTCCCGAAAGGCACCATCGGCATCCGCGGCGCCAGCATGCCCGACTGGGAGCTGCGCAACACCCAGGTCGGCGCCAAGGTCGAGGGCGTGTTCCGCGACGTCGGCTTCTCGCTGAACGCGCTGTACTACCGCTCGCAGCTGCCGTCGCTGCGCGGCGCCGGCGATGGAGCGTTCGTGGTGTTCAACCCCTTCACTGGCGCTGAAGTCACTGGCATAGGTGACGACAAGGCTCGGGGCATCCCGGCGTTCGACATCCACTTCCCGCGCCTGGTGATGTTCGGCGGCTCGCTCGACTTCTACGTCGACTCGATCAAGTCGGTGTTCCGCGTCGAGGCCGCCTACACCAAGGGCGAGGAGTTCCCGAACACCCTCGAGCACGCCCTCTACTCCGAGTCCGACGTGTTCCGCTGGGTGCTCGGCTGGGACCGCAGCACCTGGATCCGCGCGATCAACCCGAACAAGGCGATCCTGTTCTCGGCGCAGGTGTTCGGCCAGCACCTCCTCGACCACGAGCTCGAGCAGCGGCCGCTCGGCCCGGTGGGCATGCCGGACTGGGAGGACAACTACATCG
>DATCZX010000331.1:0-3185 GCA_036525695.1 Gammaproteobacteria bacterium
GTGGCTGGCGTCGTCCGCCGGGTCGGCGGCCGCGAGCAGCCGCTCCAGCCCGCAGCCGAACAGGAACCACGCCTGGCTGGTGTAACCGGCGAGCTGCAGGCCGGCGGCGACCCCGGCCTCGGCGACGGCGGTGAAGTCGACGTGCGCGGTCAGGTCCTGCAGCCCGAGCAGGCGCAGCGGGTCGGCGTGGGCGCGCTGCCGGTAGTGGCACTGCAGCGTGCCGTCGGCGCGCTGCGGGTGGTAGTACTCGCGCCGCGGGTAGCCGTAGTCGACCAGCAGCAGCGCGCCGCGCGCGAGCCGCCCGGCGAGGTCGCCGAGCCACGGCGCGAGGCGCAGGCAGAGCTCCGAGGTGTAGCCGTCGGGAAGCGGCCCGACCTCGTCCAGCAACGCGGCGACGCGCGCCGCCAGCGGCGCCGCGGCCGGCTGCCAGGCCCAGCCGAAGCCGGCGCCGTCGGCGCTCACGTGCGCCTCCGCGACGGCCCCGGCCGTTACTCGGAAACGGCTCACCGGCAGCGCGTCGGCGACCTCGTTGCCGAACATCAGCCCGCGGAACCCGGCCGCCGGCGGGCCGTCGAGCCAGCGCACGCGCGGCAGCAGGTGCGGCGCGCGCGCGGCCAGCGTGGCGCGCTGCTCGGCGCGCAGGCTGCCGCTGAGCTCGAGCACCAGGTAGCGCGCGGGCAGCGCGCCGAGCGCCTCCAGCTCGAGCAGCAGGTCGGCGGCCAGCGTGCCGCGGCCGGCGCCGAGCTCGAGCAGCTCGCCGCCGCCGACGGCGTCGAGCAGCTCGGCCGCCTGCGCCGCCAGGCAGCGGCCGAACAGCGGCGACAGCTCGGGCGCGGTGACGAAGTCGCCGGCGCTGCCGAAGCGGCGCGCGCCGGCGCTGTAGTAGCCGAGGCCCGGCGCGTAGAGCGCCAGCTCCATGAAGCGGTCGAACGGCAACGCGCCGCCGGCGCGCGCGATCTCCGCCCGCACCAGCGCGGCGAGCCGGGCGCTGTGCGCCAGCGCGTCGGCGTCGGGCTCGGGCAGCTGCAGCGGGGCGGGTGGGGGCATCTCGGGTTCGCTGGGGTGCCGGCGCGGGTTAGACTCGCGGCTCGGGCACGAGCCGAACGGGGACCGTGGGATGGCGGATGATACACCCTCGCTGGCGGGCCACGTCGCGCTGCTGACCGGGGCCGCGCACCGCATCGGCGCGGCCACCGCGCGACGCCTGCACGGCGCCGGCATGGACCTGGTGATCCACTACCGCGCGTCGGTCGCCGCGGCGGAGCAGCTGGCCGCAACGCTGCAGGCCGAGCGGCCGGGCTCGGTCGCGCTGCTGCAGGGCGACCTGCTCGACGCCGGCGGGCTGGCCGGCCTGGTGGCGCGCGCGCACGCCGCCTTCGGCCGCCTCGACGCGCTGGTCAACAACGCCTCGTCGTTCTACCCGACGCCGCTGGCCGAGGCGACCCCGGCGCAGTGGGAGGAGCTGCTCGGCAGCAACCTGCGCGCGCCGTTCTTCCTCGCCCAGGCGGCGCTGCCGCACCTGCGCGCGCGGCGCGGCTGCATCGTCAACATCGTCGACATCCATGCCGACCGCCCGCTGCTGGACTACCCGATCTACTCGGTGGCCAAGGCCGGGCTGGCGATGCTGACCCGCGTGCTGGCACGCGAGCTGGGCCCCGAGATACGGGTCAACGCGGTGGCCCCGGGCGCGATCCTGTGGCCCGAGGCCGAGGCCGCGCTGCCCGCCGAGGAGAAGGCGGCGATCCTGCAGAAGGCGGTGCTCGGCCGGCTCGGCGACGCCGACGACATCGCGCGCGCGGTGCTGTTCTTCATCCGCGACGCCGGCTACGTCACCGGCCAGCTGCTGGCGGTCGACGGCGGGCAGTCGGTGGTGCACCGCTAGCCAGCCGGCGCGGCCGGCAGCCGCAGCGTCACCCGCCGGTCCGGCAGCACCCCGTCGAGACGCACTTCCCGCCCGCACGCGGTGACCGCCCGCAGCGTCACCGGGCCGGCGTGCGCGCCGAGGCCGAAGTGCAGCGGCAGCGCGTCCTGGCTGCCGGTGCCGCGGCCGAGGCGCGGCGTGCGCGCCTGGACGCGCCGGCCGTCGTCGAGCGTGACCCGCGCCCCGACCCCCTGCGGCTGGCAGCCGCTGCGGTCGTCGATCGCGACCTGCAGCCAGTGCCCCGCGCCGCCGCGGTTGCGCAGCAGCCGCACGCCGTCGGCGCTGGCCACCAGCAGGTCGAGCGCGCCGTCGCCGTCGGCGTCGGCGAAGGCGCTGCCCCAGCCGTTGGCGACCCGCGCGCCGCTGCGCCAGCTGGCGTCGACGAAGCGCGCGCGGCCGTCGTTCAGGTGCAGGTAGGAGGAGCGCCCCGGGTAGATCGCGGTGAAGAACAGGTCGAGGTCGCCGTCGTTGTCCAGGTCGGCCAGCGCGGCGTCGGCCGTGGTCTCGGCGTAGGCGATGCCGGCGGCGGACCGGCGGTCGGGCCACGGCGGCGCCCCGCTGCCGCTGAGCAGCAGCTGGCTGCTGTCGGAGTACTCGATGTAGCGCGGGTGCGCGAGGTTGGCCAGGAACAGGTCGTCGCGGCCGTCGCCGTCGAGGTCGCCGGCGGCGACGCCGATGGTGTGGCCGAAGGCGCCGGACTTGTTGCGGCCGCGCACCCCCCAGGCGGCGCCGGCCTCGACGAAGGTGCCGTCGCCGCGCGCCAGCCAGAGCAGGTTCGGGTCGAGCCGGTAGTTGCCGACGACCAGGTCCTGGTCGCCGTCGCCGTCGACGTCGGCGAAGGTCGCGCCACGGCCGCAGAGCGGCGTCTCGGTGAGCATGCCGGCGGCCGCGGTGCCGTCGCTGAAGCCGGCGCGGCCGTCGTTCAGCAGCAGCCGGTCGGCGACGCACAGGCCGCGGCGCACGCCGCCGCGCTCGTGGTTGGCCAGGTACAGGTCGAGGTCACCGTCGCCGTCGACGTCGGCCAGCGCGACCGCCTCGGTATGGCCGCCGCTGTCGGGCAGCGGGCGCGCTTCCCAGGCGCCCGCGGCGCCCAGGTTCAGCAGCACGCGGTTGGCCGTGCGCCCGCTCAGCAGCAGGTCGGAGTCGCCGTCGCCGTCGAGGTCGGCGAACAGGCCGCCGTTGGCCGGCGGCCCGTCGGGCAGCGGCAGCTCGCTGAACTGCAACGCGCCGTCGTTGCGGAACAGCCGCCCGTCGAGCAGCAGGT
>DATCZX010000332.1:0-2960 GCA_036525695.1 Gammaproteobacteria bacterium
CGCGGCCCGCGCGCCAGGAGACGCCGCTCGCGGAGGACGCGGCGGTCTACGCCGCGCTGGCCCTCGGCGTCCGCGACTACGTGCTGAAGAACGGCTTCGAGGGGGCGGTGCTCGGTCTCTCCGGCGGCATCGACTCGGCGCTGACGCTGGCCATCGCCTGCGACGCGCTCGGCCCGGAGCGGGTCGAGGCGGTGCTGATGCCGTCGCGCTTCACCGCGCAGATGAGCATCGACGACGCCGTCGCCGAGGCCGAGGCGCTCGGCGTGGCGCACCGGCTGATCTCGATCGAGCCGGCGTTCGAGACCTTCCTCGGGCTGCTGCGCGAGCCGTTCGCCGGCCTGCCGGCGGACAGCACCGAGGAGAACATCCAGGCGCGCTGCCGCGGCGTGCTGCTGATGGCGCTGTCGAACAAGAGCCGGCGGATGGTGCTGACCACCGGCAACAAGAGCGAGATGGCGGTCGGCTACGCCACGCTCTACGGCGACATGGCCGGCGGCTTCGCGCCGCTGAAGGACGTGCCGAAGACGCGGGTCTACCGGCTCGCCGAGTACCGCAACTCGGTGGCCCCGGTGATCCCGCGGCGGGTGCTCGAGCGGCCGCCCTCGGCCGAGCTGGCGCCGGACCAGAAGGACAGCGACAGCCTGCCGCCGTACCCCGAGCTCGACGCGATCCTCGAGCGCTTCGTCGAGCACGAGCAGTGCTTCGAGGAGATCGTCGGCGCCGGTTTCGACCCGCAGACGGTGCGCCGGGTCACCGACCTGGTGGTGCGCAACGAGTACAAGCGCCGCCAGGCGCCGCCGGGCGTCAGGATCTCGCGCAAGGCCTTCGGCCGCGACCGCCGCTACCCGATCACCTCGGGGTTCCGCACCCGCTGAAGCAGACCTCGACTGCCCCGGCAGCGCCGGCGCGGTTATACTCCCCACCTTCCAGCGACCGGCGGCTCGCCGCGTCGCGCCATGGACCTAAGGGGGGAACCCATGAAGAAGATCGAGGCGATCATCAAGCCGTTCAAGCTCGACGACGTGCGCGAGGCGCTCTCCGAGATCGGCATCGCCGGGATGACCGCGACCGAGGTCAAGGGCTTCGGCCGCCAGAAGGGACACACCGAGCTCTACCGCGGCGCCGAGTACGTGGTCGACTTCCTGCCCAAGGTGAAGGTCGAGATCGTGCTCGGTGACGAGCTGGTCGACCGCGCGCTGGAGGCGATCACCGGCGCGGCGCGCACCGGCAAGATCGGCGACGGCAAGATCTTCGTCACCGAGGTGGCGAAGGTGGTGCGCATCCGCACCGGCGAAGAGGACATGGACGCGGTCTGAGCGCGCGGGGCCGGTCCCGGCGGCGCCTCGGGCGCGCGCGCCGACCGGCCGCCTACTCGAACAGCTTGAACTTGAACCAGGACGACTTCTCGGCCACCTGGGTCAGCGACGGGTGGTCGGGGTGGTTGCTGCGCAACACCCGCTCCGCGTCGCTGGCGAGATCGTTCATCTCCATCACGCGGTAGTTGGCCACCATCAGCGCCAGCGCGTCCGGCACCGACGGCGTGCGCTGGTAGTTGTTGACCACCTTCTGCGCGCGGTTGACCGAGGCGATGTGGGCGCCGCGGTTGAAGTAGTAGCGCGCCACCGACAGCTCGTACTCGGCGATGTTGTTGCGCAGGTAGACCATGCGCTGCCGGGCGTCCTCGGCGTACTTGCTGTCCGGGAACTTCTGGAGCAGCTCCTCGAAGTAGTAGAACGACTGCGCCGCGGCGCCCGGGTCGCGCTCCGCGCTCTTGCTCGGGATGAAGCGCTCGAGGATGCCGATGCCGCGGTTGAAGTTGGCCAGCCCCTTCAGGTAGTGGACGTAGTCCACGTTGGGGTGCTTCGGGTGCATCTTGATGAAGCGGTCGGCCGCCGCGATCGCCTGCTCCGGCTCCTCGTAGCGGTAGTAGGCGTAGGCGACCTCGATCTGCGCCTGCTGCGCGTAGCGGCCGAACGGGTAGCGCGCCTGCAGCGTCTCGTAGAGCTTGATCGCGCGCTCGTAGTTGCTCGACTCGAGCTCCTCCTTGGCCTCGTTGTAGAGCTGCTGCGCGGTCCAGTCCTTGGTCTCGTCGACCTGTTCCGGCAGCAGCCCGCAGGAGCTCGCCAGCAGCAGCAGTAACAGCGGGATCAGCCGAAAAATGCGCATGGTAGGATGACTCGATGAGTGGGGAAACGCGCGGGCCATGAGTATACCGCAAAGGTCTGGCGACGAAACGCCGGCGGCAACGGGCGCTCCCGACGTCCATCTCGACGCCGTCGTCCCCGCCGAGCTGGCCGGCCGGCGCCTCGACCAGGCCCTCGCCGAGCTGTTCCCGGACTACTCGCGCAGCCGCCTGCAGGCGTGGATCCGCGACGGCCAGGTGCGCGTCGACGGCGCCGCGCTGCGCCCGCGCGACCGGGTCAGCGGGGGCGAGCGCATCAGCGTCGCCGCGACGCTCGAGGTGCACGACCAGTGGGCCGCCGAGCCGCTCGGGCTGGTGGTCGTCTACCAGGACCCGGCGCTGCTGGTGATCGACAAGCCCCCGGGCCTGGTCACCCACCCGGCCGCCGGCAACTGGGCCGGCACGCTGCTCAACGGCCTGCTGCACCTGGCGCCGGAGCTGGCCCAGCTGCCGCGCGCCGGCATCGTGCACCGGCTGGACAAGGACACCAGCGGGCTGCTGGTGGTGGCGCGCACGCTGCCCGCGCACCAGCGGCTGGTCGCCGCGCTGGCCGGGCGCGAGATCACCCGCGAGTACCAGGCGCTGGTGCAGGGGGTGCTGACCGCGGGCGGCCGCATCGAGGCGCCGATCGGCCGTCACCCGCGCGAGCGCACGCGGATGGCGGTGGTCGCCGGCGGGCGGCCGGCGGTGACCCACTACCGCGTGGCCGAGCGCTTCCGCGCCCACTCGCTGCTCGACGTGCGCCTCGAGACCGGGCGCACCCACCAGATCCGCGTGC
>DATCZX010000333.1:0-2123 GCA_036525695.1 Gammaproteobacteria bacterium
GTCGACCCGTTCCGCTTCGCGCTGCTCGATGCCGACCACTTCGTGCTCTACCGCAAGGTCTGGCGCGACGGCGCGCGCACCATCCAGGGGCTGCTGCTGGAGCGCGACCGCTTCCTGCGCGGAGCGGTCGCCGAGCCGTTCGCGGCGACCGCGCTGGCGCAGACGAGCGCCCTGGCGCTGGCCTGGCGCGGCGAGGTGCTGGCGGCGTTCGGCGGCAGCGCCGGCGCGCGCTACCTGGCCAGCGCGGCGGAGCTGCAGGGGGCGCTGCTGCAGCGCGCGCGGCTCTCCGCGCCGCTCAGCGAGCTGGAGCTGATCTTCAGCGTGACCCGGCTGCCGCCCGGCCCCGGCGGCACGCTGCTCGGCTGGCTCACCGCGCTGGTGGCGCTGGTGCTGCTCGGCGGCTTCACGCTGCTCTACCGCCTGGGCCTCGGCCAGGTGCGCCTGGCGCGGCAGCAGCAGGATTTCGTCTCCGCGGTCAGCCACGAGCTGAAGACGCCGCTGACCTCGATCCGCATGTACGGCGAGATGCTGCGCGAGGGCTGGGTCGACGAGGGCAAGCGGCAGGCCTACTACGACTACATCCACGGCGAGAGCGAGCGGCTGTCGCGGCTGATCGACAACGTGCTGCAACTCGCCCGCATGAACCGCAACGGGCTCAGCGTGCAGCTGCGCGAGATCGGCGCCGGGGAGCTGCTCGAGCAGGCGCGCGCGAAGGTCGCCGCGCAGGTCGAGCGCGCCGGCTTCACGCTGGCGCTCGACTGCACCGGCGACGCCGCCGCCTGCGTGCTGCGCGTCGACCCGGACCACTTCGCGCAGATCGTCATCAACTTGGTCGACAACGCGCTGAAGTTCGCCGCCCGGGCGGAGCCGAAACGGCTCGACCTCGGCTGCCGCCGGCGCGGCGACGGCACGCTGCAGGTGACGCTGCGCGATCACGGCCCCGGCGTGCCGCCGGACCAGCTGAAGAAGATCTTCGAGCTGTTCTACCGCCCCGGCAACGAGCTGACCCGCGAGACCGTCGGCACCGGCATCGGCCTGGCGCTGGTGCGCCAGCTGGCCGGCGCGATGGGCGGCCGCGTCGACGTGGTCAACCGCGACCCGGGCGCCGAGTTCCGGCTGGCATTCCCGAGTGTCGCCGCACGCGCTTGACCCCGTCGTAACCCGCCCTCCGGCGTAGGATGGGCAAAGCGCAGCGTGCCCATCAGCTTCTGTGCGACACCGCGTCGGGCACGCTGCGCCTTGCCCGACCTACAATCTGGCGGCGCGCGCCGGGCCCGTGTAGCGTGCCGCTCCAGCCCGGTTGATCGGGCGAGCAAAGGAGGAAGGCGTCGATGCGCGTCGCCCCGGATTCTTGCCTGAGTCTTCTGCCCAATCCCCGTTCCCGCGCCACCCGTCACGGTTGGTTGATCGCAAGCGGGCTCGTCGTCACGTGCGTAACCGCCTGGCTGGCGGGGTGCGCGGTGCTCGGCTACGAGAAAGCGTTCTTCGCCACCGCCGACGTGCGCCTGGTCCACTCGGATATCCACTGCAACGCCACCGCCGCCGGGCTCGCGGACGCAGAACTCGTGGTCTCCCGGCTCGACGGCATCGGCCGCCTGGCCGCGACACGGGCCGCCTGGGAATTTCGCGCGCGCCAGCTCGCCACCGAGCTCGGCGGCGACGTCGCCGTAATGCGACCGTGTACCGGCGAGTACACCGCCATGGAGTTCAAGCAGATCGAGGTTTGGCGCACGCAGGGTTACGCGCCGACGGTCCACGAGGAGCCGGCGCCGCCGGGGATGACGCTGACCGCACCCCCCGGAGCCGGCTACGCGACCCGGCTGCAGCACGTCGACGCCTGCCTGGAACACGCCTACGCCGCGCGCGTGCCACCACCGCACGCAGAGAGGGCGCGGCTGCCGGCCGGCGACCTGACGGCGTTCTTCTCCTCCGGCCGCCACTTCCCCGGCTACGCCCAGCTCGACCGGCACTACCAGCCGACGCGCGCGATCGGGCCCAGCTTGTCCGAGCCGCTGCGCGACGACGTGCCGCGGCTTTCGATGACCCTGGCGCGCCGCGACTTCGCCGACTGGGCCGCCGGCCGCTACCTGGCCCTACCGCCGGAGGGCCGGGCTCACTTCGCC
>DATCZX010000334.1:0-2276 GCA_036525695.1 Gammaproteobacteria bacterium
CTCGGCGCCCCCTACACGCAGCCGGTCAAGCGCCTCGACGACGTCCGCGCGGCGCGCCAGCTCGACCTGGTCTGGCAGCCGGGCCGCGACCCGGCCAAGGGCTAGCGCCCGGCGCGGGCGCCGCCCGCGTCAGCCGGCCGCCTCCGCCAGCCAGTCGCGCGGCCGCAGGAACCCCTCGTACAGCTCCGCCTCCGGGCTGCCCGGTTCGGGCGACCAGTCGTAGCGCCAGCTCACCTCGGGCGGCATCGACACCAGGATCGACTCGGTGCGCCCGCGCGACTGCAGGCCGAACAGCGTGCCGCGATCGTAGACCAGGTTGAACTCGACGTAGCGACCGCGCCGGTAGCACTGGAACGCGCGCTCGCGCTCGCCGTACGGGGTGGCGTGGCGGCGCGCGACGATCCCGGCGTAGGCGGGCGGGTAGGCGTCGCCGACGCTGCGCACGAAGGCGAACGCGCGCTCGAAGCCGCCCTCGGCGAAGTCGTCGAAGAACAGCCCGCCGATGCCGCGCGGCTCGTCGCGGTGCGGCAGGTGGAAGTACTCGTCGCACCACTGCTTGAAGCGCGCGTAGTAGTCGGCGCCGTGCGCCGCGCAGGCCGCCTGCGCGGCACGGTGCCAGGCGACCGCGTCCTCGCGGAAGCCGTAGTAGGGGGTCAGGTCGAAGCCGCCACCGAACCACCACACCGGGGCCTCGCCGGCGCGCGTGGCGGCGAACAGCCGCAGGTTGCAGTGCGAGGTCGGCGCGTAGGGGTTGCGCGGGTGCAGCACCACCGACACGCCGAGGGCGCGGAAGCCGCGCCCGGCCAGCTCGGGGCGCCGCGCCGAGGCGGTCGACGGCAGGCTGTCGCCGTGCACGTGGGAGAAATTGACGCCGGCGCGCTCGAACACCGCGCCGCCCTCGAGCACCCGGGTCCGCCCGCAGCCGCCCGCCGGGCGCTCCCAGCGGTCCTCGCGGAAGCGCAGCCCCTGCTCGAGCCCCTCGACCGTGGCGCAGATGCGCTGCTGCAGGTCGAGCAGGTAGCCTTCGAATGCGTCGATGTCCGGCATGGTCGCCCCCGGCTGGTTGAGCGGGAAGCATAGCCCAGCCGCAGCCCCCGCCGCAGCGGCGGCGGCCGCCACGCAGCGGCCAAGTGCGGTCTCCGGGGTTAAGATGGGCCTCCCTGGTCCCCTGCACGAGGTCGGCATGCGCCTGTTGCCGCTGCTACTGCTGCTGTTCACCCCCCCGCTCGCCGCCTGGGAGTTCCAGCCCTACGCCGGCGGCGAGGCGCCGCCGTTCACCCTCGAGGATCTCGACGGCCGCGAGCACACGCTGGCGCAGTACCGCGGCAAGGTGCTGGTGGTCAACTTCTGGGCCACCTGGTGCCCGCCGTGCGTCGCCGAGATGCCGTCGCTCGACCGGCTGCAGCAGGCGCTGGCCGGCACCCCGTTCCAGGTGCTGGCGCTGAACGCCGGCGACGAGCCGTTCGACGTGGCGATGTTCCTGCGCCGGGTGCCGGTGGAGGTGCCGATCCTGCTCGACGAGAACCTGGTCGTGCAGGCCGCCTGGGGGGTCAAGCTGCTGCCGACCACGCTGGTGGTCGACCCCGGCGGGCGCATCGTCTACCGCGAGACCGGGGAGCGCGAGTGGGACCACCCGCAGGCGGTCGCCGCGCTGCGCGCGCTGCTGCCCGGCGGCGGGTGAGCCGCGCCGCTGGTGTAGAATCCCCCGCTCGATTCCCCGGAGGTCCCGGTGCAGCAGTTTCACGGAACGACGATCCTCTCGGTGCGGCGCCACGGGCGCGTGGTCATCGGCGGCGACGGCCAGGTGACGCTCGGCAACACCGTGCTGAAGGGCAACGCGCGCAAGGTGCGCCGGCTCTACCAGGAGCGCGTGCTGGCCGGCTTCGCCGGTGGCACCGCCGACGCCTTCACGCTGTTCGAGCGCTTCGAGGCCAAGCTCGAGCAGCACCACGGCCAGCTGGCGCGCGCCGCGGTCGAGCTGGCCAAGGACTGGCGCACCGACCGCCTGCTGCGCCGGCTCGAGGCGATGCTGTGCGTCGCCGACGCGAAGCAGTCGCTGATCATCTCCGGCAACGGCGACGTGGTCGAGCCGGAGGCGTCGCTGATGGCGATCGGCTCCGGGGGGGCGTTCGCGCAGGCCGCGGCGCGTGCGCTGCTCGAGAACACCGAACTCTCCGCACGCGACATCGTCGAGCGCTCCCTTGGCATCGCCGCCGACATCTGCGTCTACACCAACCGCAACCTCACCATCGAAGAGTTGACCTGCGACTGACCCC
>DATCZX010000335.1:0-6459 GCA_036525695.1 Gammaproteobacteria bacterium
GCCCAGGCGCAGGCCGCGGCCCGCGAAGCGGCCGTCGCCGAGCTGGAGAGCCTGCGCGAGAACCTGACGGCGAGTTCCAGCGAGCGGGCCGAGTCGGCCGCACGCGCGCAGGTGGACGCCGCGCTGGAGACCCGCCTGGCCGGGTTGCCGAGCGCCGACGGCATCGCCGCGCAGGCCGCCGCGGCGGCGCAGGCGGCGGTGCAGGCCGAGTTCGAGCAGCTGCGAGGCGCGCTGCTCGAGAGTACGGCGCAGGGGGCGCGCGACGCGGCCCGCGAACTGGTCGAGCAGGCGTTGCAGGAGCGCAGCGGGACGGCACCCGACAGCGACACGCTCGCCGCGCAGGCGTCCGAGGCCGCCCGCACCACGCTGCGCGAGCAGCTGCCGAAGCTGCGCGAGGCGCTGCAGCACAGCCTCGCCCGCGAGGCGGCAGCCGCTGCCGCCACCAGCGTCCGCGATGACCTCGCCGAGCTGCGGGCCACGCTCGCCGCCGCGATCGAGCAGAACAGCTCGAGCCTCGGCGCACAGGTGATCGACCTGCGCAAGCGGTTGGCTGCGCAGGCTGCGGCACCCGCCGCAGGCGCCGACGACGAACGCATCAGCCAGCTGGTCGAGCAGCTGGTGGAGAAGAGCGTCGCGCGGCATGCCGGGCAGCTGGCCAGCACCGGCCGCGACGACGCCGCCGAGCTGGCCGAGTGGCTGGCGAAGAAGCACGCGGTGCAGCTGCAGGAGGAGCTGGAGCAGAAGCTGGCCGCGGTCGAGGCGCCGGCACCGGCGCCGCAGGCGGGCAGACCGCAGGCCACCTGGCTGGCGCTGGCGGCGCTGCTGGTCGCCGCCGCCGCGCTGTTGCTGAGCCTGCTCTAGCGCCGCCCGGCGCGCATTCGCTCCAGCCCGGTGGGTCGGGCTTCAGCCCGACGCGACCCTGCAGTCCGTAGGCTGCGGTCGGCCCGCGAACCGCGTTGCCGACCGCGAGGTTCGCGCTGCGATTCCCGCGTCACCGCAGCCTACGCCCCGTGCAGGTGCTCCGCGATCGCGCTGAGGAACTCCGCCCCGTAACGCTCGAGCTTGGCCTGGCCGACGCCGTTGACCTCGAGGAACCCGGCGGCGTCGCGCGGCTTCAGCCGGCACATGTCGAGCAGCGCGGCGTCGCCGAAGACCACGTACGGCGGCACCCCCTGGGCGTCGGCGAGCCGCTTGCGCAGCGCGCGCAGGGCGTCGAACAGCGGCGCGTCGCCCGGCTCCAGGCCGGCCTTCTCGGCGCTGCTGGCGCGCCTGCCGCGGGTCGCCGGTTTCGCGCGGGGCAACGCCAGCTCCAGCGTCTCCTCGCCGCGCAGCAGCGGCCGCGCGCGCTCGGTCAGCCGCAGCACCGAGTAGTTGGCCAGGTCCTGCTCCAGGTAGCCGCGGTGGATCAGCTGGCGCAGGATCCCGCTCCACTCGTCGAGCGTGCGCCCGGCACCGATGCCGTAGGTGCTCAGGCGGTCGTGGCCGAGCTGGCGGATGCGCTCGCTGTCGGCGCCGCGCAGCACGTCGACCACGTGCCTGAGGCCGAAGCGCTGGCCGACCCGGTAGACGCAGGAGAGCGCCTTGCGCGCGTCGTCGGTGGCGTCGTAGCGCGCCGGTGGGTCGGTGCAGACGTCGCAGTTGCCGCAGTCGTTCTCCAGGGTCTCGCCGAAGTAGCCGAGCAGCACGCGGCGGCGGCAGGTCAGGCTCTCGCAGAAGCCGAGCATCGCGTTGAGCTTGTGCGCCTCGATGCGCACCTGCCCCGGGTTGTCGCCCTGCTCGAGCAGCCGCCTGGCGGTGACCACGTCCTGCAGGCCGTACAGCAGCAGCGCCTCGGACGGCAGGCCGTCGCGGCCGGCGCGCCCGGTCTCCTGGTAGTAGCCCTCGAGGTGGCGCGGCAGGTCGTAGTGGACCACGAAGCGCACGTTCGGCTTGTCGATGCCCATGCCGAAGGCGACCGTCGCCACCACCACCTGCAGCTCGTCGCGCAGGAAGCGCTCCTGCACCTCGCTGCGCGTCGCCTTGGGCAGCCCGGCGTGGTACGCGGCGGCGGCGAGGCCGCGGTTGGCCAGCTTGTCGGCGACCTCCTCGACGCGCTTGCGGCTCAGCGCGTAGACGATCCCCGACTCGCCGGGGCGCGCGGCGAGGAAGCGCTCGAGCTGGCGGAAGGCGTCGCTCTTCGGCGCCACCGTGTAGCGGATGTTGGCGCGGTCGAACTCGCCGACGTGGCGCGCCGCGTGCTCGAGGTGCAGCACGCGCACGATGTCCTCGCGCGTCTGCGGGTCGGCGGTCGCGGTCAGCGCGATCCGCGGCACCCCGGGGAAGCGCGCGGCGAGCACGCCGAGCTGGGCGTACTCGGGGCGGAAGTCGTGGCCCCACTGCGACACGCAGTGCGCCTCGTCGATCGCGAACAGCGCCACCTGCAGGCCGTCGAGCCGCTCGAGGAAGCCGTCGGCGAGCAGCCGCTCGGGGGCGACGTAGAGCAGGTCGAGGTCGCCCGCGTGCAGCCGCGCCAGCGTGCGCCGCGCCTCGGCCGCCTCCAGCGACGAGTTGTAGCAGGCCGCGGCGACGCCGTTCTGCACCAGCGCGTCGACCTGGTCCTTCATCAGCGCGATCAGCGGCGAGACCACGATCGCGGTGCCCGGGCGCAGCAGCGCCGGCAGCTGGTAGCAGAGCGACTTGCCACCGCCGGTCGGCAGCAGCACGAAGGCGTCGCGCCCGCCGACCAGGTCGGCGACGATCTCGCGCTGGTACGGGCGGAACCCGCTGAAGCCGAACACGCGCTGCAGCGCGGCGTCGAGTTCGGAGGCGGTCACGGGTCGGGGCTGGCGGCGGGGCGGGGCATCGTGGGCGGGGATTCTAACAGCAGGCGGCCCGGCGGTCGGGCGCGTGCAGGGGGCTTTCGGGTTGTCTGCACAACGGCTGACCTGGCGCAACCCGCGGCAGCTGACAGCAGCCCCGGGACGCTCTAGGCTTGACTCTCGCTGATCGCTGGGCAGACCCGCAGCAAGGTTTAGTCCTCCTGTCGGCCCACCTTCGCTGGCTTTCGCCCCAGGGGTTCCATGCAACACACCGAGCAGGCGGGTCGGTCACCCGGCGCCGCGGTCGGCTCCGCTGCCGTGCCCGGCCGCTTCGGACCGGTTGCCAGCCTCCCCACCGAGCTCTCCGCCGGGCTCACCGCCGCACTGGTCTCGCTGCCGCAGAACATGGCCCACGGCCTGGTCGCGTTCCTGCCCCTGGGCACGGAGTGGGCCACGACGGGGCTGCTGGCCGGCTTGTACAGCGCGCTGTTCGTCGGCATCGCGAGCTGCCTGCTGGGTTCGTCGCGCTTGCTGGTCTCCGGGCCGCGCGTGGCCGGTGCCCTGGTGTTCAGCGCGCTGCTCGGCCAGCTGCTCGGCCAAGCGGTCGGTGGCGGCACCCTCGATGCGGGGCAGGCGGTGACCTACGCCTTCCTCGCCGTGGTGCTGTCGGGCCTCGCGCAGGTGGGGTTCGGGCTGACCCGGCTCGGCAACCTGGTCAAGTACGTCCCGTTCCCGGTCATCGCCGGTTTCCTTACCGCGTCCGGCCTGCTGGTGCTGGCCAGCCAGGTTCGCGCGCTGACCGGGTTGCCGGGGTCCGCTCCCGGCATGGCCGCGTACGCGCCGCTGGCGCTCGCCTGCCTGCTCGCGTTCGTCACCCTGCGCCTGCCGCGCCGGCTGCTCGGCATCCCGTCGATGGCCGTCTCGTTGGTGCTCGGCAGCGCGCTCTACCACCTGGCAGCGGACTGGCCGGGAGCCCTGCCGCTGCTCGGCGGGACGCTGGCCAAGGTCCCCGCGAGCCTGCCGGAACCGGCCCTGCTGACCCGCGGCGCGGCGACCCTGCTGCGCTGGGAGACGCTGGAGCTGCTGCCGCTGCTGTGCATCGCGGCGCTGTCGATCGCCACGGTCTCGGCCCTGGACACCCTGCTGACCATGGTGGCGCTCGACAACCGGACCCTCGAACGCAGCGACGAGAACCGCGAACTGCTCGCGCAGGGGCTCGGCAACGCCGTCGCCGGGCTGTTCTGCGGCATCCCCGGGGCGGGCAGCATGGCGCGGACCATCCCGATGCTGAATGCCGGCGGCAGCTCGCAGCTGGCCAATCTCGCCTGCCTGGCGCTGACCGCGCTGGCCGTGGTCTGGCTGCCGCCGCTGATCGGGCTGCTGCCGCACGCGGTGATGGGCGGGATCCTGATCGTGATCGGCGTGCAGCTGCTCGACCGCTGGTCGCTGGACCTGTTGCTGCGGCCGTTCCGGCGCGACCAGCGGCTGACCCAGGGCGCGCGCGGGGACCTGCTGGTGGTCGCGCTGGTGGTGCTGGTGGCGCTGGGCTGGGACCTGATCACCGCGGTGGTCTTCGGCGTGGTGCTGTCGGCGGTGCTGTTCATCAAGCACATGTCGCGCTCGCTGGTGCGGCGCAGCTACTCCGGTGCCAACGTGCGCGCGCGCCGGTTCGCCGGCGAGCGCAGCACGCGGCTGCTCGAGGCCCACGGCCAGCGCATCCACGTGCTCGAACTCGAGGGGGCGGTCTTCTTCGCCTCGGCCGACCTGCTGGAGCAGCGCGTCGAACGGCTGGTCGAGTCCGGCATCACCCACTTCGTCTTCGACATGAAGCGGATCTCGGCGATCGACAGCTCGGGCGCCAAGGTGCTCCAGCGCATCTGCCTGCGGCTGGCCAAGCGCGGGATCTACGTCGCCTTCGGCTACGTGCAGAAAGAGCGGCGCAGGCGGGAGCAGACCTTCCCCGGCGCGGAGCGGCGCTATCACGCGAGCGTGCGCCAGGTCTGGGTCACCCTCGAGGACCTCGGCATCGTCGCGCTGATCGGCGAGCGCACCTTCTGGCCGGACACCGACGGTGCGCTCGCCGCGTGCGAGGCCGACCTGCTGCAGCGGCTGCAGCCCGACGGCGAGCCCGCGGCGGAGGGCTTCGGCGCCGGCGCCGCGATCCTGCACGGCCTCGGGCGCGCCGACCTGCGCCAACTGCGCCCGCTGCTGCAGCGCGTCCGCTACGCCCCGGGGCAGGCCGTCTTCACCCAGGGGGAGGAGGGCGACGCGGTCTATTTCCTCGCCCGCGGCAGCGCCGACGTGCTGATCGACCTGCACGCGACCGAGCACCGCAAGCGGGTGCTGACGCTGCTGCCCGGCGCCGTGTTCGGCGAGATGGCGATCCTCGACCGCAAGCCGCGCGCGGCGAGCGTGGTCGCCACGACGACGACATCCTGCTACCGGATGGGCCGCGAGGCGTTCCACGACCTCCAGGCGACGCAACCCGAGCTGGCGTTCCGGCTGATGACCAACGTCTGCCTGCTGTTCGTCGGGCGGCTGCGCGATGCCAACCAGATGATCATGGAACTGGAAATCTAGCCCGGGCCGCGCCGATGCCGCTCGCCTACCCCTCCACCAGCCACGGCCAGATCGCGTTCGGCTTCTTCCACCTCGAGACGCCGCTGCTGCTGCTCGACCGGCGGCTGTTCTGGTGCGCCGAGTTCTGCGCGCTGGTCGACCGGCTGCTGGCGACCGCGCCCGGCCGGCCCTGGCGCGACACGCTGCCCGGCTGGCGCGCGCACGACCTCGGCGACCTGCACGCCGCGCTCGCCGGCAGGCCGGGCGGCGGGCTGATCGGCGCGCTCTACCGGCGCAGCCCGTTCCCGCGCGACCCGGCGGCGTTCCGCCAGCGCGCGGCGGGCACGCTCGACACGGCGTGGGTCGAGGCGGAACTGGCATGCCATGCGACCGCGACACCGTTCGCCTGCGGCGCCGCCGCGGGGCGCTGCTGGCTCGACGACGTGGAGTTCGACGCCGCCGGGTTGCGCCGGCTGCTCGACTACGTCTGGCGCGGCGGGATGCCGGGGTGGGACGCTGCGCTGCGTCCCGCCTACCTGGAGCGGGCGGCCGCGCGCTGGCGCGCCGCGGGCGGTCCGTGGTGCAGCGGGATGCGTTTCGACCCGGCCGCGGTCGGCCTGCGTCCCGGTTACCTGGGGCGGGATCCGGACGCGGCTGGATGAGGCGGGCGCCGGCTGCGGTTCAGGCCTCGGGCAGCGCGCACACCTCCGCCTCGACCGCGCCGGAGAGTTCGCGCAGCCGGGCGTAGCCGATCGGCACCGCCGAGCAGGCGTTGCCGGCGGCCGGGTAGACCACCTCGAAGCGCTTCAGCGAAGCGTCGAGCAGGCGCGGCAGGGCGTCCGGCAGCAGGAACGGGCAGACCCCGCCGGGGGCGTAGCCGGTCCACGCGACGACCTCGTCGGCGCTGGCCATCTTCACCTTGCCGGGGAACCCGGTGGCCTGCTTCAGCCGCGCCTGCTGCACCCTCGCGTCCCCGGCGGCGATCACCGCGACGTGGCGCTGACCGACGCGGAACAGCAGCGTCTTGGCGATCTGGCCGACGGCGCAGCCGACCGCCGCGGCGGCGGTCTCCGCGGTCGGCGTGGGGACCTCGAACTCGAGC
>DATCZX010000336.1:0-7503 GCA_036525695.1 Gammaproteobacteria bacterium
AGGCCTTCGCCAGCCGCATCGTCGGCTGCCGCGGCGCGGTGCCCGACGACCCCGCGCTGTACCGAGACACCCTGTCCAGCTGGGAGACCCGATGAGCCCTGCAGACCGCTGGTTCGACCGCTTGCGGCCGTTCCTTGCCACCGAACGCCACCTCGCCCACCACGCGCTGCACCGGCTGCTGCGCCCGGAGCAGCCGTTCCTGCTGCGCACCGAGCTGCAGCAGGCGTTCGCCGCCGCGCGCGGCGAACCCGGTGGCGCAGGCCTCGACGATACCCCGCTGGCCTCGCTGTTTGCGTGGGCCCAGGAGGGCGCCCAGGACGGGGCCTGGCTGCAGTTCGCGCTGCGCCCGCAGGTCGGCCACTGGCGCTACCTGCGGCTGCACCTGGAGACGATGGCTGCGGACTGGGTCGAGGTCGGCGAGTACCTGCAGTTCAAGGAGCGGCTGGTGCTCGGCCACGCCCCGGGCTGGACCCTGGAACTGGACCTCGAGCCGTTCGCGCGCGAGTTCCCGCGGATGCACGAGACCCGCTCGATCGGGCGCGGCGTCGAGTTCCTCAACCGGCGCCTGTCGAGCCAGCTGTTCCAGGACCAGGGGCGCGGCGTCGAGCGGCTGTTCCAGTTCCTGCGCGTGCACCGCTACCGCGACCAGACGCTGATGCTGAACGCCGCGATCGAGGACGTGCACGGCTTGCGCGTCGCGCTGCGCGAGTCGCTCGCGCGGCTCGCCGACCTGCCCGCGTCGACGCCGTGGGCGGAGCTCGCCGGCGAGTTGCAGGGGCACGGCTTCGAGCCCGGCTGGGGCCGCGACGCCGGCGCGGTCGGCGAGACCATGCAGCTGCTGCTCGACCTGCTCGAGGCACCCGCGCCCGAGCCGCTGGAGCGGCTGCTGGCACGCGTGCCGATGATCTTCTCGATCGCGATCCTGTCGCCGCACGGCTGGTTCGGCCAGTCCGGCGTGCTCGGCCGACCCGACACCGGCGGCCAGGTGGTCTACATCCTCGACCAGGTGCGCGCGCTGGAGCAGGAGATGCGTGCCCGGCTGCAGCAGCAGGGCCTCGAGATCGAGCCGCAGATCCTGGTGGTCACCCGGCTGATCCCGGAGGCCGAGGGCACCAGCAGCGACCAGCGGCTCGAGCCGATCGCCGGCACCGCGAACGCGCGCATCCTGCGCGTGCCGTTCCGCGACGCCGACGGCGTGGTCCACCCGCGCTGGATCTCGCGCTTCGCCATCTGGCCGTGGCTCGAGCGCTTCGCCACGGACGCCGAGCGCGAGCTGCTGGCCGAGCTGCAGGGGCGCCCCGACCTGGTGCTCGGCAACTACTCCGACGGCAACCTGGTCGCCACGCTGCTGGCGCAGCGGCTCGGCGTGACCCAGTGCACCATCGCCCACGCGCTGGAGAAGTCGAAGTACCTCTACTCCGACCTCTACTGGCAGCAGAACGACGCGGACTACCACTTCGCCTGCCAGTTCACCGCCGACCTGGTGGCGATGAACACCGCCGACTTCATCATCACCTCGACCTACCAGGAGATCGCCGGCACCGCCGAGACGGTCGGCCAGTACGAGACCCACGCCGCGTTCACGCTGCCCGGCCTGTACCGCGTGGTGCACGGCATCGACGTCTACGACCCGAAGTTCAACATCGTCTCGCCGGGCGCCGACCCCAACGTCTACTTCCCGGCGAGCGCCGGCGAGCGCCGCCTGCACCACCTGCACGACGCCATCGGCACGCTGGTCGACGGCCCGGCCGACGCCCCCGACCGGCGCGGCCAGCTCGCCGACCCGGGCAAACCCTTGCTGTTCACCATGGCGCGCATGGACCGGATCAAGAACGTCACCGGCCTGGTCGAGTGGTATGCCGGCAGCCCCGAGCTGCGCGCCGCGGCCAACCTGCTGATCGTCTCCGGCCACGTCGACCCGGGCCGCTCGGGCGACAGCGAGGAGCGCGCGCAGAGCGAGCAGATGCACCGGCTGATGGATCAGCACGGCCTCGACGGCGAGGTGCGCTGGCTCGGCATGCTGCTCGACAAGGAACTGGCCGGCGAGCTCTACCGGGTGGTCGCCGACCGCCGCGGGGCGTTCGTCCAGCCGGCACTGTTCGAGGCCTTCGGCCTGACCGTGATCGAGGCGATGAGCACCGGCCTGCCGACCTTCGCCACCTGCTACGGCGGCCCGCTGGAGATCATCGAGGAGGGCGTCTCCGGGTTCCACGTCGACCCCAACGACGGCCCGGCGTCGGCCGCGAAGATCGCCGCGTTCCTGGCCCGCTGCGCCGCCGACCCGGCCGAGTGGGAAGGTATCGCCCAGGGCGCACTGGCCCGTGTCGAGGCGCGCTACACCTGGGCGCGCTACGCCGAGCGGCTGATGACGCTGTCTCGCGTGTACGGCTTCTGGCGCTACGTCACCGACCTCGAGCGGGCCGAGACGCGGCGCTACCTGGAGATGTTCTACGGCCTGCAGTTCCGGCCGCTGGCACAGGCCGTCGAGGCTTCCGGGCAACCGACACGCCCGTGATGGGCACGCTGCGCTTTGCCCATCCTACGGAGGCTACGCAGAGCATTGTCATGTAGGTCGGGCAAAGCGCAGCGTGCCCGACACTTCCTCCGGCTACTCGAAGTGCATCCCCTGCAACCCGGCTGGCACGACCTGGCTGCCCCAGTCCGCCGCATACCAGCCCTGCTGCACGGCTCGGCGAAACGAGGAATGAGGCCACTGTCCCGGGCTCGGCGCGACCCCGTGCTTGACCGGGTTGAAATGGATGTAATCGACGTGCCGCCGCCAATCCTCGCCATCGCGGATGGCGTGTTCCCAGAAACGGCGCTGCCAGACGGCCCGTTCCCGCTTGCGCTGCCGTGAGCCGTCGCCGGATGCCAGGTCAATCCCCGAAGAGAACAGCCGCTTGATGCGCTGCCACCGCGAGGAGAAATCGGCATCGCCCTGCGGCAGGCGCCAGACCGCGTGCAGATGGTCGGGCAGGATGACAATCGCCTCGAGGTCGAAAGGAGCGCGCGCACGGACCGTGCGGAAGGCGCGGCGCAGCCGGTCGACATGGTCGATCAGCAGCGGTTGCCGTGCGTGGGTTACGACGGTGAAGAAATAGGTTCCGCCGGGTTGGCGGGCGCGGCGGTAATCCATTACCTGTCTCCCTGTCCCTGGGATGCATCGTGTTGGGCACGCTTTGCTTTGCCCAACCTACTCGAATGTTACCGGGTGACATGCTGTTGGGCACGCTGCGCTTTGCCCAACCTACATCAATACCTTCTTCCTAGGATGGGCAAAGCGCAGCGTGCCCATCATCCCGGGCCCGGGCTACTCGATGATCTTGTTCAGCGGGGTCTCGATGATGCCGCGCGCGCCGGCCTCGTAGAGCAGCGGCAGCAGCTCGCGCACCTGCTTCTCCTCGACCACCGTGGAGACGTCGACCCAGGCCGGGTCGGCCAGCGTGGAGATGGTCGGGGTGGCCAGCGCGGGCAGGATCGCGAGCACGTCGTCGAGCCGCTCGCGCGGCACGTTCATGCCGAGCGAGACGCGGCTGGCGGCGGCGATCGCCCCCTTCAGCAGCAGCAGCAGGCGGTCCATCTTCTGCCGCTTCCAGTCGTCGGCGCGGGCGCCGCGGTTGGCGATGAAGCGCGGGGTGCTGCGCAGCACCACGTCGAGCACCTTGAGCTGGTTCGCGCGCAGGCTCGAGCCGGTCTCGCTGACGTCGACGATGGCGTCGGCCAGCACCGGCGGCTTGACCTCGGTCGCGCCCCAGGAGAACTCGACGCTGGCCTGCACGCCGTGCTCGGCCAGGTAGCGCTCGGTCATGCCGACCGCCTCGGTGGCGATGCGCTTGCCCTGCAGGTCGGCGATCGAGGCGAACGGGCCGTCCTCCTTCGCCGCCAGCACCCAGCGCACGGTGCCGTAGTTCGGCCACGGCGCGAACAGGTCGGCCAGCTCCTCGACGTCGGCGCCGGTCTCGAGCAGCCAGTCGAGGCCGGTGATGCCGCAGTCCATCACCCCCTGCTCGATGTAGCGGGCCATCTCCTGCGGGCGGATCAGGATGCACTCGATCTCCGGGTCGTCGATGCCCGGGTAGTAGGAGCGGCCGGAGATGCGCAGGTCGAAACCGGCGAGCCTGAACAGCTTCTGCGTGGTCTCCTGCAGGCTGCCCTTGGGCAGGCCGACGCGCAGGACGGGGGTGGCGTCACTCATGCTGTCGTCTCGTGCGGCTGGGACGGGAGGCCGCCAAGCCTACGCGCTCGCGCCGGAGGCGGCAACGGCGGCGGCCGCCGGGAGGCCCCCGGCGCCACGCTGCCTCAGTACCTTTCCGGGACGGTGAACAGCAGGCCCTTGAGCTGGCCGGCGCGCAGCACCTCGAGCGGCACCCTGACCCCGGGCTCGAGCGCGTCGAGGCGCGCGTGCAACCGCTCGCGGAAGCCCTCGCCGACCTCGATCCCGGCGACCGCGAGGATGATGTCGCCGCCGAGCAGCACCGGCGTGCCGCGCACCTCGGCCGGCAGGTTGCCGCCGCGGACGCCGGCCTCGTGGGCCACCGAGCCCTGCGCCACGCGCTCGACCAGGAAGCCGCCCGGCTGCGGCAGGTTGAACGCCGCCGCGACCTCGGGGCTGAGCAGCTTGCCCTGCACCCCGGACCAGAGGCCGCGACGGTCGAGCAGCAGCCGGCGCGCGGTGTCGACGGTGACCGCGAAGCCCATGCCCTCGAAACCGCCGGAGCGCGACAGGATGTGGCTGACGATGCCGATCACCTCGCCGTCGAGGTTGAACAGCGGCCCGCCCGAGTTGCCCTGGTTCACCGCGGCGTCGGTCTGGAAGAACTCGGCGCCGCCGAACAGCCCCTCCTCCGGCGCCGTGCGCCGGCCGCTGACCACGCCGGTCGACAGCGAGTGGCCGATGCCGTACGGGGCGCCGATCACGCAGACCTCGTCGCCGACCCGCACCGTCGACGTGTCACCCAGCGCGGCGACCGCCGCGCCGGGCGGCAGCTCCGGCACCTGCACCAGCGCGACGTCGCTGGCCGGGTCGCTGGCCAGCACCTTGCCGAGCAGCCTGCTGCCGTCCTTGAACTCGACGTGCACCGCGTCGGCCAGGTGCACCACGTGCGCCGCGGTCAGGATCTTGCCGTCGGCGGCGATCACCACGCCGCTGCCGACCCCCTTCGAGCTGGTGGTCTTCTCCTTGCCCTCGCGGGTCAGCATGGTCTGCTGCTCGAAGGTGTAGAGCGTCACCACCGCCGGGCTGGTGCGCTGGAACAGCTCGGCGAAGCGGCCGGCGGCCCAGGCCGCGGGATCAGGCCACAGCGAGAGCAGGAACAGCGCGGGGAGCAGGCGACGCCTCATGCCCGGTAGCCGTGACCAGCTGCGACGCTGCCCACGCCCGAGCCGGCGGGGCCCGTGCAGGTTACTGCCTCGACGATCGCTGCCATACCCGTTCACTCTCCCCTGGTGCACCGTGCGCTCGCCGGGCCTCGACGGCCGGCACACGCGCCGCGGACCCGCGCCAGCTGCGTGGGCTCGCCAGCGTGGCTGCCCAGCGTGACGGGCGCGGCCCGCTCCCGGTGATCCGCAGCGCAACAGGCCGGCAGGCACCCGCCCCGGGTGCGCCTGACGGTGCGCGCCAGTGTACCGTGCAGCGGAGCGAACTGCAGGTCCGAGGCGGGCCGTCGCCCGGAGACGCAGGGCTGGCCGTCAACCGCCCTCGAGCAGGCCGGACAGGCGCAGCGCGTCGCGCAACAGCAGCGCGCCGAAGGCGCCCAGCAGCAGCGCCAGACCGCGCAGCGTACGGCGGTAACACGCCCCTTCCACCAGGTGCCGCGAGCGACCTACCAGCCAGGCAACGCCGACCTTGCCACCGACCAGGCAGGTGAAGAAGGCCCCGGCGAAGAGCCAGGCCGCCGGGGCCAAGCCACCGCCCAGACGCAGCATCAGCGGCACGCCGACGGTGCCCCAGAACAGGTAGACGTGCGGGTTGAGCAGGTTCACCGCGACGCCCTTGCGCAGCGAGCGCGGCGGTTCGGCCGTGGTGTCGACCCGCACCGGCCCGCTGCTCCAGGTCTCCCAGGCGAGGTAGAGCACGTAGATTCCGCCGACCGCCGAGATCGCCGCGAACAGCGGCGCGGCGTCCTGCAGCGCCCCGAGCAGCAGCAGCCCGGCGAGGATCACCGGCAGGTCGGTCAGCAGCGGCGCGGCGGCGATCAGCGCGCCCTCGCGCGGGCCGTGGCGCAGCGTCTGCGTGATCACCAGCGCCAGCAGCGGGCCGGGCGCGAGGCCGGACGGAACGCCGAGCGTGATCCCGGCGGCGAGCGCGGCGAGCAGGGTCTCGCTCACCGGCCCGGCACTCCCCGCACGCGGTCGCGCCGTATCGACCCGCGGCAGGTAACCGGCCTGCCAGAGGCAGTTGCTGGGGACCGCCGCAGCTCCCCGGCTACTCGGAGCGGTTGCAGCCGTTCGGGCACCACCACCAGTCGGCCCCCTCGTCCTCGTGCGGTGCGCCAAGGCGTCCGCGGGCGATCTCCCAGCGCGCGCGGCAGGCGATGCACTCGGCCACCAAGCCCGCTTCGGCGACCTCGTGCAGCCGGATGCCGCGCGCTTCCAGGCGCTGGGCCAGCCGTTGCTCCGCCGTCGGGGTGGTCACGTACGAACTCCGCTCGCAGGTAGCGGTCTGCAGCTTAGCCGAGTTCCGGGGTGTGCGCGCTGCGTCTCACCTGTATCCTTTTGCGCCCAACATGGAGCCCCGTCCAGCGATGAACTTCTGCAGCCACTGCGGCGCCGGCGTCAGCGTCCGCGTCCCCGACGGCGACAACCTGCCGCGCCACGTCTGCGACAGCTGCGGCCGGATCCACTACTCCAACCCCAAGCTGGTGGTCGGCTGCATCGCCGAGTGGGAGGAGAAGATCCTGCTCTGCCGCCGCGCGATCGAGCCGCGCCACGGGCTGTGGACCATCCCGGCCGGGTTCATGGAGAACCGCGAGACCACCGAGCAGGCGGCCGCGCGCGAGACCCTCGAGGAGGCCTGCGCGCAGGTCGCCGACCTGCAGCCCTACGGCCTCTACGACCTGCCGCAGATCAGCCAGGTCTACCTGGTCTACCGCGGCCGGCTGGTCGACGGCGTGCACGACGCCGGCCAGGAGTCGCTGGCCACCGAGCTGGTCGCGCCCGAGTCGATCCCGTGGGAGACGCTGGCCTTCCCGGTGATCGAGGAGACGTTGCGGCACTACGTCGAGGACCGCCGCACGGGCCACTTCCCGCTGCACACCGGGGTGCTGGTGCGGCGGCTGGGGTAGCCGCGCGGCAGGCAACCTGGAGACCCGGTCCTGGGTGATGGGCACGCTGCGTTCCGCCCGTCCCACGCTGACTGCGGATCGTATGCCGTAGGTTGGGCAAAGCGCAGCGTGCCCAACATCCCCCGCGCCGACCCGCCGCACTAGGGCGCGCAGACCGCGGTCAGCAGGTAGAGCCACACCGCGACCAGCACCACCGCGGTGAACCCGGCGTGCAGCGCCA
>DATCZX010000337.1:0-10045 GCA_036525695.1 Gammaproteobacteria bacterium
GTAGGCGGGGTTGCACAGCAGGTCGACGTTGCTCGGCACGTCGCTCAGCGGGTTGTGCGCGAAGTCGGGGGCGGCGAGGCCGAGGCCGAAGCGCTCGGCGCGCGCGGCCCAGTCGGAGCCGGCCAGCCACGCCTGGTCGGCAGCCTCGGTGCCGCCGGCGTGGGTCGGGTTGGCCACCGCGCGGTCGAACATCCGCTCGAGGAAGCCCTCGAGCCGGCGCAGGCTCTCCCAGTCGGCGGTGCGCTTGCCGAGCAGCACGTAGTGGCGCATCACCGCCTGCGGGTCGTGCGGGTCGGCGGCCGCCAGCAGCGGGTTGAACAGGATCGCCTCGTCGACCAGCCAGCGCTGGCCGAGCAGCGACTCGCGCAGCTTGGCCCCGGGCCCGGCCTCGACCTGCAGCGTCTCGTCGGCGAGCTGGCGGCGGACGTCGAGCTCGATCGCCCGGCGCCGCTGCCCCAGCTGCGAGATGTGCTGGTGCAGCAGCATCTTGCGCCCGCCCTTCGACTCCATGCTGCCGCCGGCGAGGATCCCGCGCAGCTGCCCGAGCTGGTGGTCGAACTCGCGCGCGGTCTCCTGGTAGAGGTACTTCATCACCGCGAACTGCATCAGCACCACCGGGTGCGGCCGGTTCTCGCGCTTGGCCTGGCGGGTGACGCCGGTCAGCAGCTGGGCGTAGGCGCCGCGGAACTCGCGCAGCTCCTGGCGTGACGGCGGCTTGGGCTTGGCGCCGTAGCGCTCGTGGCCGACCTGCTGGTACATCAGGCTGCCGACCATGCGCTTCGCCTCGGCGACGAACTGCGGGCTCAGGCGCACGTCGATGCGCACGTTGTCGATGCCGCGCGGCAGGGTGCCGAGGTCGGGGAACGGCGGCGGCGGCTCGCTCAGCGGCAGCAGGCTGCGGCTCGGGGTGCGCATCCGCACCAGCACGTCGCGCAGCAGCAGCAGCAGGCCGGCGAGCAGCAGCAGGTCGGCGAGGTTCAGCGACAGCTGCAGCCCGCCGGCGGTGACGTGCAGGTACTCGATCACGCCGCCGTGCCAGGCGCGGTCGACCAGGTTGCCGGCCAGCCCGGCCAGCGCCAGCCACCAGCCCGGCCCCTCGGCCCCCTCGAGCGTGCGCGCCCGGCGCACGCCCCAGGCCAGCGCCAGCAGCAGCAGCGCCGCCAGCGCCAGCGCACCCCAGCGCAGCGGCGCACCGGCCGCGGCGCCGATCCCGAACAGGGTGCCCGGGTTGAGTGCGTCGGCCAGCGAGATGAACGGCAGCCCGGCCAGCGGGTTGTCCGCCGGCAGCACCTGGCGCGCGGCCAGCTTGGCCAGCTGGTCGAGCCCCAGCAGGGCCAGGAACAGCGTCAGACCTTGGACATTGCGGGCCATCGTCTCCACCCGCGGCCGGGACGGCCGCCATGGCTACTGGACCGAGTCTAAACCACGCGGCGGGGAAAAAACGTGAACCGGCGCACAGGGGCCGGCCTGCCCCCCGCGCGGCGTGCGGAGGTCAGCCGAGCAGCTGGCTGACCAGGCCGAGCAGCTCCGCGGGGGCCGGCGGCTTGACCAGGTAGCCCTTGGCCCCCTGGCGCAGGCCCCAGATCCGGTCGGTCTCCTGGTCCTTGGTCGAGACCAGGATCACCGGGATGTGCTTGGTCTCCGGGTCCTGGGTCAGCTTGCGCGTGGCCTGGAAACCGTTCAGTTCCGGCATCACCACGTCCATCAGGATCAGGTCGGGCTGCTCCGCCTTGGCGGTGGCGATGCCCTCGCTGCCGTTGCCGGCGATGATGATGGCGTGCCCGGCCCCCTGCAGCACCTTGCTCAGGTTGGCGATCTGGGTGGGCGAGTCATCGACGATCAGGATCTTGGCCATGCTGCGACCGCAGTGCTGAAGGGGTGCGCGGAATTGTACGGCATCTGGGGCTGGTGTCGCACCCGTGTCACTCGGCCAGCTTGGCGCGCACGCTGTCGATCTTCTCCTGCATCCCCTGCTCGCGGTCGGTGCGGGTGCCGACCTTCAGCGTGGTGAAGATGCGCGGCGCACCGAGCGCGTGGACCACCTCGTGGCAGCGCCGCACCGCGCTGAACACCGCGTCCCAGTCGCCCTCGACGGTGGTGCCGTAGGCGTGCAGCCGGTGCTCGAGGCCGGCCTCGGCGAGCACGCGCTCGCAGGCGGCGATGTAACTCGACACCGAGGTGCCGACACCGATCGGCACCACGCACAGGTCGATCATCACGCGCACCGTCCTGCCCCCGCGGTCGGCGTGTCGCTAGCTGGCCGCACTGCCGTCCCGCCGGACCGCGCTCAGCCGCACTTCGAGTCGCCGCAGTTCAGGCAGGTCAGGCAGCCGTCCATCTGGATCATCGCCTTGGTCTGGCACTTGCCGCACAGCTGCGCGCCGTCGGGGAAGTCGCCGTTGTCGGCCGGCTGCTGCAGCTTGGCCTCGTACTCGGCGCGCTTCTGCGCGACCAGCTTCTGCTGGTGCTCGTCGAGCTCGCCGCCCTTGAGCATGCCGATGGTGCGCAGGTGGGTCTCGATCGCGTCGCCGATCTCGGCGACCAGTGACGGCATGTACTTGCCGCCCTTCTTGAAGTAGCCGCCGCGCGGGTCGAACACCGCCTTGAGCTCCTCGACCAGGAAGGTCACGTCGCCGCCCTTGCGGAACACCGCCGAGATGATCCGGGTCAGCGCCACGATCCACTGGAAGTGGTCCATGTTCTTCGAGTTGATGAAGATCTCGAACGGCCGGCGCAGCTCGTGCTCGGTGCCCGGGTTGAGGATGATGTCGTTGATGGTCAGGTAGAGCGCGTGTTCGGAGAGCGGCGTCTTCACCTTGTAGGTCGAGCCGCGCAGCGACTCCGGCCGCTCGACCTTCTCGTGCATGTGGATGACCTTGGCGCTCTCGCGCTCGGCCGGCGCCGGGCGGCGCTCCTTCTCCTCCTCGACCACGCCGTAGTCGACGATCTTGCTGTCGATCTTGATGCTCATGCTGTCACCTCGTGCGGCGCCGGCAGCGGCCGCGTCAGAACTTGCCGTAGTAGCCCTCCTTGAGGGCGTCGTAAAGGTTCGCTGCGGTGTGCACCTCGCCGTCGTACTCGATCTCCTCGTTGCCCTTGACCTCGACCTGGGTGCCGTCCTCGAGGGTGAAGCGGTAGCTGGTCTTGGCCAGGTCCTGCTCCTTGACCAGCACGCCCTGGAACGCGGCCGGGTTGAAGCGGAACGTGGTGCAGCCCTTGAGCCCCTGTTCGTAGGCGTAGAAGTAGATGTCCTTGAACTTGTCGTAGGGGTAGTCGGTGGGCACGTTGGCGGTCTTCGAGATCGACGAGTCGATCCACTTCTGCGCCGCGGCCTGCACGTCGACGTGCTGCTGCGGGTTGATGTCGTCGGCGGCGACGAAGTAGTCGGGCAGCTCGCCGCCGTCGGCGGTCGCAGCGGCGTCGACCAGTTCGCGGTAGGCGAGCAGCTCGTAGGAGAAGACCTCGACCTTCTCCTTGCTCTTCTTGCCCTCGCGGATCACGTTGCGCGAGTACTGGTGCGCGAAGCTCGGCTCGATGCCGTTGGAGGCGTTGTTGGCCAGCGACAGCGAGATGGTGCCGGTGGGCGCGATCGAGCTGTGGTGGGTGAAGCGCGCGCCGACCGTGGCGAGCCGCTCGACCAGGCCCGGCTCGGCCTCGGCGATGCGCTGCATGTAACGGCTGTAGCGCGCGTGCAGCACGCGCCCGGGCAGGCGGTCGCCGAGCTTGATGCCGTCGCGGGCCATCTCCGGGCGCTTGGCCAGCAGCTCGGCGGTGACCTCGAAGGTCTCGTCCATGATCGGCGCCGGGCCCTTCTCCTCGGCCAGTTCGAGCGCGCTGCGCCAGCCGACCAGCGCCATCTCCTTGGTCACCCGCTCGGTGAACTCGAGCGAGTCGGCGTCGCCGTAGTGCATGCGCAGCATCGCCAGGGTGGAACCGAGCCCGAGGTAACCCATGCCGTGGCGGCGCTTGCGCGTGATCTCGTCGCGCTGCCCGGCCAGCGGCAGGCCGTTGATCTCGACCACGTTGTCGAGCATCCGGGTGAACACCGCGACCACCTCGCGGAAGCCGTCCCAGTCGAAGCGGGCGCGCTCGCTGAACGGGTCGTGCACGAAGCGGGTCAGGTTGATCGAGCCGAGCAGGCACGAGCCGTACGGCGGCAGGCCCTGCTCGCCGCACGGGTTGGTCGCGCGGATGTTCTCGCAGAACCAGTTGTTGTTCATCTCGTTGTAGGCGTCGATCAGGATGAACCCGGGCTCGGCGTAGTCGTAGGTCGAGGTCATGATCAGGTCCCACAGCCGCCGCGCGCGCAGCTTGCGGTAGACCTTGCACGCGACCTTGCCGTCGTCGGCGACGACGTAGCCCTGGTGCAGCGGCCAGTCGCGCCAGATCACCTGCTCGGGATCGTCGAGGGCGAGCCCCTCGACGTCGGCCTCGTTGCGCGTCAGCGGGAAGGCCAGCGGCCACATCGCGTCGTCGCGCACCGCCTCCATGAAGTCGCTGGTGACCAGCAGCGACAGGTTGAACTGGCGCAGCCGGCCGTTCTCGCGCTTGGCGCGGATGAAGTCGACCACGTCGGGGTGGCCGACGTCGAAGGTCGCCATCTGCGCACCGCGCCGGCCGCCCGCCGAGGAGACGGTGAAGCACATCTTGTCGTAGATATCCATGAACGACAGCGGCCCCGAGGTGTAGGCGCCGGCGCCGGCGACGAACGCCCCCTTCGGCCGCAGCGTCGAGAACTCGTAGCCGATGCCGCAGCCCGCGCGCAGCGTCAGCCCGGCCTCGTGCACCTTGCGCAGGATGTCGTCCATCGAGTCGGCGACGGTGCCGGAGACGGTGCAGTTGATCGTCGAGGTGGCCGGCTTGTGCTCGCGCGCGCCGGCATTCGAGACGATGCGCCCGGCCGGGATCGCGCCGTGGCGCAGCGCCCAGAGGAAGCGCTCGCGCCAGCGCTCGCGCAGCTCGGGCGTGGCCTCGACCTCGGCCAGCGCGCGCGCGATGCGGCCGTAGGTGTCGTCGATGGTGCCGTCGATGACCTCGCCGGTCTTGCTCTTCAGGCGGTACTTCTTGTCCCAGATGTCCAGCGAGGCCTCCTGCATCGGGATCGCGGGGCCTTCGGCAGGGACGGCTTTCAGGTGGGCCGGTTTCATAGCAGGCGTCTTCCCCCAGCTTGGTGTTATTTTCCGCGCGGCAGCGCACTCCGGGAGCCCGCGGCCACGAACACAACATCTTGTGCCAACCTGACAAAGACTAGGCCCCGCCGCCGGGCCCTGTCAACCCCGAAATGCCTGCAAAATAATCAACAAAAACATGTAGATATAAAATTATATAAGAAATTCATCGATCTACGCGAGACCCTGCGCGTGCAGCGCCGTCACACAACATCTTGTGTTGCAAGGCAGCATGCCACACAACCCGCCCGCCCTTGAAATCCCCCGCCTGCCGCCCTAGATCAGCACCACCGCGGCTGCCGCGTAGGCAGCCCAGCCACGATGGAGCAAACGGCATGAGCAGCAACCCCTGCGATCCGCTGAACCTGCTGAACCAGCTGCAGGGCGATCTGGACAAGGTGTTCGAGTCGCGCCTCGGCCACCTCGGCGGCAGCAACGAGAGCGCGGTGGCGACCAGCGACTGGATCCCCGCGGTCGACATCCGCGAGGAGCCGCAGAGCTACGTGATCCTCGCCGACATCCCCGGCGTCGACCCGGCCCAGATCGAGATCACGATGGAGAACGGCGTGCTGTCGATCCGCGGCGAACGGCGCCTGGAGGGCGCGGCGGAGCGCGCCAGCTACCGCCGCGTCGAGCGTGTCCGCGGCAGCTTCTACCGGCGCTTCAGCATGCCCGACAACGCCGCCGCCGAGCAGATCCAGGCGCGCGGTCGCAACGGCGTGCTGGAGATCACCGTCCCGAAGCAGGAACGCGCCCAGCGGCGCACGATCAAGGTCGACGTCCAGTAGCGCCCGGGAACCGGCCGTGCCGCGGCCGGTCCCACCTCACGCCCGGCGCCGCCACCCGGCGCAGCGTCGGTGCCAGCACCGGAGGAACCCATGCACCGCTGCCACCCGCCCAGACCCGTCCTGATCCTGCTGCTCTCCCTGTGGCTCGCACCCTCGGCGTGGGCGGGGTCCCTGCCGAGCGCCGTGGACGGCGCGCCGCTACCGACGCTGGCGCCGATGCTCGAGCGCGTGACCCCGGCGGTGGTCAACATCTCCACCCGCGGACGGGTGCAGATCCGCGAGAACCCGCTGCTCAGCGACCCGTTCTTCCGCCGCTTCTTCGACCTGCCCCAGCGGCCGCGCACGCGGCCGACCCAGAGCCTCGGCTCCGGCGTGGTCATCGACGCCGCCAACGGCTACCTGCTGACCAACCACCACGTGGTCGACAAGGCCAGCGAGATCACCGTGACGCTGCGCGACGGACGCGAACTCGCCGGCAGCCTGATCGGCTCCGACCCCGAGGCCGACGTGGCCGTGGTCCAGGTCCCCGCCGACGGCCTGACCGAGGTCGCCCTGGCCGACTCCGACGCGCTGCGCGTCGGCGACTTCGTGGTCGCCATCGGCAACCCGTTCGGCCTCGGCCAGACGGTCACCTCGGGCATCGTCAGCGCGCTCGGGCGCAGCGGGCTCGGCATCGAGGGCTACGAGGACTTCATCCAGACCGACGCGTCGATCAACCCGGGCAACTCGGGCGGCGCCCTGGTCAACCTGCGCGGCGAGCTGGTCGGCATCAACACCGCGATCCTCGCCCCGTCCGGCGGCAACGTCGGCATCGGCTTCGCGATCCCGGTGAACATGGCGCACGAGCTGATGGCGCAGATCCTCCAGCACGGCGAGGTGCGCCGCGGCCAGCTCGGCATCGCCTTGCAGGACCTGACCCCGCAGCTGGCCGAGGCCTTCGGGATCGACCAGCGGCGCGGCGCCGTGGTGGCCCAGGTGGTCGCCGGCTCGCCCGCCGCGAAGGCCGGGCTGGAGGCCGGCGACGTGATCGTCGCGATCAACGGGCGGGCGCTGCGCAGCTCGGCGCAGCTGCGCAACGTGGTCGGCCTGCAGCGGATCGGCGAGCAGGTCGAGCTCGGCATCCTGCGCGACGGCAAGCCGCGCACCGTGCAGATCGAGGTCGCCGCGGTCGCGGTCAGCGAGAGCGAGGGCGGCGCCCTGCACCCGCGCTTCGCCGGCGCGACGCTGAGCGACCTCGGCGAGGAGCACCCGCTCTACGGCCGCCTCCAGGGGGTGCTGGTCAGCCGCGTCGAGCGCGGCTCGGCAGCCTGGCTGACCGGACTGCGCCAGGGCGACGTGATCGTCTCGGTCAACCGCCGCGAGGTCGCCTCGCTGGCCGAGCTGCGCGCCGTGCCGATCGAGGGCGACCAGCTGCTGCTGAACGTCCAGCGCGGCAACACCGCGCTGTTCATCCTGGCCAAGTAGGGCCGGCACAGGCGCACTTGACCGAGATCAAGCGAGCCGGCCCGCCGGCCTTGACCCAGTTAATCAGTAGGGTATAAATATAGAACTTTCTAATATGCCAATTAACTGAACTAGGTCAGAGGAGAACCCCATGAGCTTCATCCCCGGATTCCCCGCCGACGGCGCCATCACCGTGAACCGCGTGCTGCTGAAGCCCGGCTACAGCGTCGACGACCTCGAGGAGCGCGTGGCCATGCTGTGCGAGAACGTCAAGACCTACCACTCGACCTCGGGCTTCGTCGGCGGCTTCGTCTGCCTGAACAGCGGCCAGGTCTCCAACGAGGGCTCGACCCGCGGCCAGGCGGTCGACAGCCCGCTGGCCGGCCGCGAGGCGCTGATCGTCACCTTCTGGAACAGTTTCGCCGAGCACGAGGAGTCGCACCGCTCCGCGACCTTCCAGCCGCTGTTCCGCGAGGTCCTCGAGCTGTGCGAGAACGGCAACGAGGAGGTCGCCTACTCGATGCTCTGGTCCGGTGCCGCCTACACCCCGGAGCAGGCGGCCGCCGCGCGCGAGGCGAAGGCGCGCTACGCCGCCTGAAGCGCACCGCCGGCTCCCGGTAGCCGCGCGCGGCTACCGGGTGCGCGAGGCACTCGCAGCGTTCCGGGCCATCCAAAAGGTGAGCCCCGCCGCAGGTTCTCGCGGGGCCCCTGGCCGGCTCAGCCGTGGGCGACCGCCGCCCGGCCGACAGGCGCACCCCCGGCGGACAGCACGCGGTCCAGCGACCAGCCGCCGCCGCCCAGCGCGGCCAGCGCGACCGACGCGGCGAGCAGCACCAGCGCGAACTCGTAGCCGTTGTTGCTGAGGAACAGGCCGTGCTCGAGGTGCACCGTGACGATCGCCACGGCCATGGTCACCGCGAGCACCGCCGCCGCCGGGCGGGTCAGCAGGCCGAGCAGCAGCAGCAGGCCACCGAAGAACTCGCCGGAACCGGCCAGCAGCGCCATCAGGTAGCCCGGCTGCAGGCCGATCGAGGCCATCCACTGCCCGGTACCTTCAAGCCCGTAGCCGCCGAACCAGCCGAACAGTTTCTGCGCGCCGTGCGCGATGAAGACGATGCCGACCGGCAGGCGCAGCGCCAGGCTGCCGAGCTGGCCGTCGGTCGCCAGGATGCGATTGACGAGTGACGTGTGCATGGTGACTCTCCTGTATGTTTAGATTAATCGAACGCCAATATGCGCTTAGATTGACCACAAACAGGAGGCTATGCGCCGTTACGGCCCAATGAAAGCGGAACGTTCTGATAAATATATTCAACTAAACTGAATATAGGCTCGGCGGAGTGCCGGCGCCGACTTGGTCACCCCGCCCGCGCGAAACACCGGTCGTTACTGGCGCAATGGCTGCAAGTAGTCCATCGTCATGCGCCGCAGAAACCCGTTTGCGCGGCCACGGCCGCGTTTTTCCCAGCTCGGCGAGGGCATTGCACCCATAAGCTGGATTCATGGAAAACCATCAGCAGAATTTATACGCGGCTAGAATACATTGATTTGTCTTGCCCGAACCGGCGCAATAGCATCTCGCTCGGCTGGTGTTCGATCGCATCCCGTGCAGCCTGTTGACCGTGGCCGCACGAGAAATCAGCCAAGCCAAAGAAGACGCGTGGGGCCCGTTGCCCGGACACCTGTCCGCTGCACCGGACTACCAGGGGATTCATCGCGCCGGCTGGTATCCATCGGCGCTGCAGGAGGTAGTCAGTTCGATGTTAAACAATCCCTTTGCCGAGCTTTCAGCGCTCGTATCGCCAGCGGTGATGCAGGCCTACGTGGTCCTGATGATCATCCTGGTCGCCGGCGGCACCATCCTGGACATGCTGCACAAGCGTAGCGCCGAGTACTTCTTCGCCAACGCGAAGAAGGCGCAGGCGGGCGCCAAGCGCGAGGTGTCGAGTGCCGAGAAGATCGGCCTCGCCGTGCAGACGCTGACGAACGAGGTGCTCACCTCCTCCGAGTTCTGCAACGTGCGCCGGCGGATCTCGCACCTGTTCACGATGTACGGCTTCGTGATCTTCGTGCTGACGTCCGCGATCCTGATCTTCGCCTACCCGACCAAGGACGTGGCCGCACCCGGCCTGCTCACCTTCCTCTGGCACCTCGGTGCGGTGAGCCTCTGCGTCGGCGGCTACTGGTTCTGGTTCTCGATCCGCGTCGACGTCGCCGCGGAAGGGGTCAAGTGGTACCGGGTCAGCGGGCGCGGCGACATCTTCATCCTCGGCCTGCTCTCGACCGCGACCTTCGGCCTGCTCTGGTCGTTCACCCAGCAGGCGGGGGCCGGCGCCCTGAACCTCCTGCTCTTCGCGCTGTTCGTCGTCAGCGCCACGGTGCTGTTCGGCACGGTGTACTGGTCCAAGCTCGCGCACATGTTCTTCAAGCCCGCCGCCGCTTTCCAGAAGAAGGTGACCATGGCGGACGGCTCCCGGGAGAACCTGCCCGCCGACTACGACCCGGCCGACCCCGCCGTGCAGGCGCGGTTCCCGGACATCAAGGAATACATGGGGAGCAACCCTCCCAACATGGGGCTGGGCATCAAGCGCGAAGCCCCCCGTCACTACTGATCGGCTGTCGAGCAACCGGAGAAAGCCCAATGCC
>DATCZX010000338.1:0-13497 GCA_036525695.1 Gammaproteobacteria bacterium
CGGTTTTGCCTGCTCAGGGCAGGCCCCAAACAACCTAAATCCGTGTCAAGCGCAACGCCGGTATCCCGGGGCCGGAGCGACGGAGGCTGCAAGTGGAACTGAACGGCGCCGAGATCTTTGTCCAGTGCCTCAAAGAGGAAGGCGTCGACTACGTCTTCGGCTACCCCGGCGGGGCGGTATTGCACATCTACGACGCGATCTACCAGGACGACGCGATCAAGCACATCCTGGTCCGCCACGAGCAGGCCGCCACGCACGCCGCCGACGGCTACGCCCGCTCGACCGGCAAGCCCGGCGTCTGCCTGGTCACCTCCGGCCCGGGTGCGACCAACGCCGTCACCGGCATCGCCACCGCCTACATGGACTCGATCCCGCTGGTGGTGTTCACCGGCCAGGTGCCGCGTCACCTGATCGGCAACGACGCCTTCCAGGAGGTCGACACCGTCGGCATCACCCGGCCGTGCGTCAAGCACAACTTCCTGGTCAAGGACCTGCGCGAGCTCGCGCTGACGATCAAGAAGGCGTTCTACATCGCCACCACCGGCCGCCCCGGCCCGGTCGTGGTCGACATCCCGAAGGACGTCACCGACCCGAACATCCGCATCCCGTTCCAGTACCCGAAGAAGATCGCGATGCGCTCCTACAACCCGACGGTCAAGGGCAACATGCGC
The DNA here is from genome assembly GCA_036525695.1 of Gammaproteobacteria bacterium. Classification (GTDB taxonomy): domain Bacteria; phylum Pseudomonadota; class Gammaproteobacteria; order QNFN01; family QNFN01; genus DATCZX01. The sequence goes on from DATCZX010000338.1 coordinate 672, forward strand.
CAGGTGCGCAAGGCCGTCGACCTGATGCTCGGGGCGAAGCGGCCGATGGTCTACACCGGCGGCGGCGTGGTCCTCGGCGACGCCGCGCCGCAGCTGACCGAGCTGGTCGAGACGCTGGACTTCCCGTGCACCAACACGCTGATGGGGCTCGGCGGCTTCCCGGCCACGCGCAAGCAGTTCGTCGGCATGCTCGGCATGCACGGCACCTACGAGGCGAACATGGGGATGCACGACTGCGACGTGCTGATCGCCATCGGCGCGCGCTTCGACGACCGCGTCACCGGCAACATCGAGAAGTTCTGCCCGACCGCGCGGATCGTCCACGTCGACATCGACCCGTCGTCGATCTCCAAGAACGTCAAGGTCGAGGTGCCGATCGTCGGCCCGGTGGCCGGCGTCCTCGGCGACATGCTGAAGCTGATCAAGGAGAGCGAGCAGCGGCCCGACGCCGCGGCGCTGGCCGAGTGGTGGCAGCGGATCGACGGCTGGCGCGCGAAGAACTGCCTCAGCTACGACCAGTCGGGCGAGCTGATCAAGCCGCAGTACGTGGTCGACAAGCTCTACGAGGTGACCGGCGGCGAGGCCTTCGTCGCCTCCGACGTCGGCCAGCACCAGATGTGGGCGGCGCAGTTCTACAAGTTCGACCTGCCGCGGCGCTGGGTCAACTCCGGTGGCCTCGGCACGATGGGTTTCGGCCTGCCGGCGGCGATGGGCATCCAGTTCGCCCACCCGGACGCGACGGTGGCCTGCGTCACCGGCGAGGGCAGCATCCAGATGTGCATCCAGGAGCTGTCGACCTGCAAGCAGTACGGGCTGCCGATCAAGATCGTCAACCTGAACAACCGCTACCTCGGCATGGTGCGGCAGTGGCAGGAGTTCTTCTACCAGAAGCGCTACTCGATGTCCTACATGGACGCGCTGCCCGACTTCGTCAAGCTGGCCGAGGCCTACGGCCACGTCGGCATGCTGATCGACAAGCCGGCCGACGTCGAGGGCGCGCTGCGCGAGGCGATGAAGCTGAAGGACCGGCTGGTGTTCATGGACTTCATCACCGACCAGGCCGAGAACGTCTACCCGATGATCCCGGCCGGCGGCGGCCTCAACGAAATGATCCTGGTGTAAGCGATGCGGCACATCATCTCGATACTGATGGAAAACGAGGCCGGTGCGCTGTCGCGGGTCGCCGGGCTGTTCTCGGCGCGCGGCTACAACATCGAGTCGCTGGCGGTGGCCCCGACCGAGGACCCCAGCCTGTCGCGGATGACCCTGGTGACCCGCGGCGACGACGCGATCATCGAGCAGATCACCAAGCAGCTGAACAAGCTGGTCGACGTGGTCAAGCTGATGGACCTGACCGAGGGCGCGCACATCGAGCGCGAGATGATGCTGGTCAAGGCCCGCGCGGTCGGCGCCGACCGCGACGAGATCAAGCGCCTGATCGACATCTTCCGCGGCCGCATCATCGACGTGACCGACACCACCTACACGATGGAACTGACCGGCGACAGCGAGAAGCTCGACGCCTTCCTGCGCGCGGTCGACGCCAAGCTGCTGCTCGAGGTGGTGCGCTCCGGCTCCAACGGCATCGCCCGCGGCGAGCGCAGCCTGCGCGCCTGATCACCCCAACCCCTCAGCATCCACGCATCTGCACGACAGGAACGACAACATGAAGGTCTACTACGACAAAGACGCCGATCTCTCGATCATCCAGGGCATGAAGGTGGCGATCATGGGCTACGGCTCGCAGGGCCACGCGCATGCCAACAACCTGCGAGATTCCGGGGTCGACGTCGTGGTCGGGCTGCGCGCCGGTTCTGCCTCGGTGGCCAAGGCCGAGAAGGCCGGGCTCAAGGTGCTGGCGCCGGAAGAGGCGGCCAAGGCGGCCGACCTGGTGATGGTGCTGGTGCCGGACGAGCACCAGGCCGCGCTGTACCGCGACGTCATCGCCAAGAACCTCAAGCAGGGCGGGGCGCTGGCCTTCGCCCACGGCTTCAACATCCACTTCGGCCAGGTGGTGCCGCGCGCCGACCTCGACGTGTTCATGATCGCGCCGAAGGGCCCCGGCCACCTGGTGCGCTCGACCTACACCCAGGGCGGCGGCGTGCCGAGCCTGATCGCGGTGCACCAGGACGCCTCCGGGCGCGCCAAGGAGACCGCGCTGTCGTACGCCTCGGCCAACGGCGGCGGCCGCGCCGGCGTGATCGAGACCTCGTTCCGCGAGGAGACCGAGACCGACCTGTTCGGCGAGCAGGCGGTGCTCTGCGGCGGCTGCACCGCGCTGGTCCAGGCCGGCTACGAGACCCTGGTCGAGGCCGGCTACGCCCCGGAGATGGCCTACTTCGAGTGCCTGCACGAGCTCAAGCTGATCGTCGACCTGATGTACGAGGGCGGCATCGCCAACATGCGCTACTCGATCTCGAACACCGCCGAGTACGGCGACCTGACCCGCGGCCCGCGCATCATCACCGAGCAGACCAAGGCCGAGATGAAGCGCATCCTCGGCGAGATCCAGAACGGCGAGTTCGCGCGCGAGTTCATCGCCGAGAACCAGGCCAACGCCCCGGTGCTGCGCGCCAAGCGGCGGATCGGCCAGGAGCACTCGATCGAGGTGGTCGGCGAGAAGCTGCGCGACATGATGCCCTGGATCAAGGCCAGCCGCGTCGTCGACAAGAGCCGCAACTGAGCTCCGCCCGGTGACGGGCCCCGCGGCCCGTCGCCGTCCGCCCCGATGCTAGCCCGCGAGTACCGCGTCGGCACCGCCGCCGCCGCCCTGCTGGCCCTGGTGGTCCAGTTCGGCGCCGGCAGCGCGGCCGCGGCGCCGCTGTGGCTGCTGGCCGTCGCCATCGCCTGGCTGTTCCGCGAGACGCCGCGCAGCCACCCGGGCCACCCGCTGGCGGTGGTCAGCCCGGTGGACGGTCACGTGGTCGCCGCCGGCAACGAGGACGATCCCTACCGCCAGCGTCCCGCCCACGGCATCCAGCTGCGCCTCGGCTGGCGCGGCGCCTTCACCGTGCGCAGCCCGATCGAGGGGCGCCTGGTCGAGGTCTGGGAAAGCGCCCGCGGGGCCGACGAGGGGCGTCGCGGGCACGCCTGCTGCATCCGCACCGACGAGGGCGACGAGGTGGTGCTGGTGCTGCTGCCGCGGTTGCCGTGGGCGCTGCGCCTGCGCGTGGCTGTGGGCGAGCGCATCGGCCACGGCTGGCCCTACGGGAGCATGCCCCTGGGCGGCGGTGCCCGGGTGCTGGTCGGCTCCCGCTCGCGCACCACCTGCGCCGAGGGCGAACGCGTCCTCGCCGGGATCAGCGTGGTCGCCGAGCTGCTGCACGACTGAATCCGCTTCCCAGCGCGCCGCTGGCGCACTAGGCTTGGCGACGAGGAGCGCACCATGCACGACCCCAGCGACGAAACCCCGCCCCCGGCACGCCGCCGCGGCATCTACCTGCTGCCGAACCTGCTGACCACCGCGGCGCTGTTCGCCGGTTTCTACGCCATCGTCGCCGCGATGCACGACCGCTTCGAGGCCGCCGCGGTGGCGATCTTCGTCGCCATGGTGCTCGACGGCCTGGACGGCCGCGTCGCCCGGCTGACGCAGACGCAGAGCGACTTCGGCGGGCAGTACGACAGCCTCGCCGACATGGTCTCGTTCGGCCTCGCGCCGGCGCTGGTGATGTACGCCTGGTCGCTCGACACGCTGGGCAAGTCGGGCTGGGTCGCCGCCTTCGTCTACACCGCCGGCGCCGCGCTGCGCCTGGCGCGCTTCAACACCCAGCTCGGGGTGATGGACAAGCGCTACTTCCAGGGGCTCGCCAGCCCCAGCGCGGCAGCCGTGGTCGCCGGGCTGGTCTGGGTCGGGGCCGACCAGGGGATCGACGGCCGCGACGTCCGCCTGCTGACCTTCGTGGTCACCGTGCTGGTCGGCCTGTTGATGGTCAGCAACCTGCGCTACCGCAGTTTCAAGGACCTCGACATGAAGAACCGGATCCCCTTCATGGTCGCGGTGACGGTGATGCTGGTGTTCACCGTGATCTTCATCCAGCCGCCGCTGGTGCTGTTCAGCCTGGCCGCACTCTACGCGCTGTCCGGGATGGTGATGACGGCGCTGGAGCTGCACCGCCGGCGCCGCGACCACCGCCGCCAGGAGGAGGGCGGCGGCGCGGCGCCACCCTAGCCTCGACCGCACCCGAGCCACGGAGTACCCGATGACCGACAAGCTGATCATCTTCGACACCACGCTGCGCGACGGCGAGCAGAGCCCCGGCGCGACCATGACCCGCGACGAGAAGCTGCGGATCGCGCGGGCCCTGGAGCGGATGCGCGTCGACGTCATCGAGGCCGGGTTCCCGAGCGCCAGCCCGGGCGACTTCGCCGCGGTGCGGGCGATCGCCGAGAGCATCCGCGACAGCCGCGTGTGCGGGCTCGCGCGGGCCACCGACGGCGACATCGACCGCGCCGGCGAGGCGCTGCGCGGGATCGACAACGGCCGCATCCACACCTTCATCGCCACCTCGCCGATCCACATGCGCGAGAAGCTGCGCATGCAGCCGGACGAGGTGGTCGCGCGCGCCGTCGCCGCGGTCAAGCGCGCGCGGCAGCACACCGACGACGTCGAGTTCTCGCCCGAGGACGCCGGCCGCTCCGAGCACGACTTCCTGTGCCGGGTGCTGGAGGCGGTGATCGACGCCGGCGCGACCACGGTCAACATCCCCGACACCGTCGGCTACAGCGTGCCGGCGCAGTTCGGCAGCCTGATCCGCGAGCTGATCGAGCGCATCCCGAACGCCGACCGCGCGGTCTTCTCGGTGCACTGCCACAACGACCTCGGCCTCGCGGTGGCCAACTCGCTGGCCGCGGTGCTGAACGGCGCGCGCCAGGTCGAGTGCACGATCAACGGCCTCGGCGAGCGCGCCGGCAACGCGGCGCTCGAGGAGATCGTCATGGCGGTGCGCACGCGCAGCGACGTGTTCGCCTGCAGCACCGACCTCGACACCTCGCAGATCGTGCCGTGCTCGCGGCTGGTCTCCGGGATCACCGGCTTCCCGGTGCAGCCGAACAAGGCGATCGTCGGCGCCAACGCCTTCGCCCACGAGTCGGGCATCCACCAGGACGGCGTGCTGAAGAGCCGCGAGACCTACGAGATCATGCGCGCCGAGGACGTCGGCTGGAGCACCAACCGGCTGGTGCTCGGCAAGCACTCCGGGCGCAACGCGTTCCGCACCCGGCTGGCCGAGCTCGGGGTCGAGTTCGCCGCTGAGGAGGAGCTGAACAGCGCCTTCGCGCGGTTCAAGGAGCTGGCCGACAAGAAGCACGAGATCTTCGACGAGGACCTGCAGGCGCTGGTCACCGAGGCCAACCTCGAGACGGTCAACGAGCGCTACCGGCTGGTCTCGCTGAAGGTCTGCTCGGAGACCGGCGAGACCCCGAACGCGCGGCTGACGCTGCAGGTCGACGGTACCGAGCAGCGCGCCACGGCGAGCGGCGGCGGGCCGGTCGACGCCAGCTTCCGCGCGGTCGAGGAGATCGTCGCCAGCGGGGCCGAGCTGCTGCTCTACTCGGTCAACGCGATCACCAGCGGCACCGACGCGCAGGGCGAGGTGACGGTGCGGCTGAAGCGCGACGGGCGCATCGTCAACGGCCAGGGCGCCGACACCGACATCGTCGTCGCCTCGGTCAAGTCCTACCTCAACGCCCTCAACAACCTGGCCCAGGAGATGCCGCGCCGGCACCCGCAGGGCGGCGACGTCTGAGCATGCAGGAGCCGCGGCGACGCCGCTACCTGGCGGCGCTCGGCGTCGACCTGTGGACGCCGCGCGACGCTGCCGCGACCCCGCGCGAGCCGCCGCTGGCAGCGGCCAGCAGCGCACTCGACTGGCCGCAGCTCGAGGCGGCCGTCGCCGGCTGCAACCGTTGCCGGCTGTGCCAGGGGCGCACGCAGACGGTGTTCGGGGTCGGCGACCGCCAGGCGGCCTGGATGGTGGTCGGCGAGGCGCCGGGCGCCGAGGAGGACCGCCAGGGCGAGCCGTTCGTCGGCGCCGCCGGCCAGCTGCTGAACCAGATGCTGCGCGCGGTCGGCCTGGCGCGCGAGTCGGTCTTCATCGCCAACACGCTGAAGTGCCGCCCTCCCGGCAACCGCGACCCGCAGGCCGACGAGCTCGCCGCCTGCCGGCCCTACCTGGAAAGGCAGATCGCGCTGGTGCAGCCGCGCCTGCTGCTGGCGGTCGGGCGCATCGCCAGCCAGGCGCTGCTCGGCAGCGCCGAGTCGATGGGCCGGCTGCGCGGCCGGGTGCACACGCTGCCCGGGACCACGCTGCCGCTGGTCGCCACCTACCATCCGGCCTACCTGCTGCGCTCGCCGCTGCAGAAGCGGCTTGCCTGGCAGGACCTGCTGCTGGCGCGCCGGGTGGTCGCGGGAGAGGCGGGTGGCGACGCGGGCTGAACTGGCCTTGCCGCGGCTGCGGACGCTGCGCGCCGAGGACCTGCCCGAGGTGCTGGCGATCGAGCAGCGCGCCTACCCGTTCCCGTGGACCGAGCAGATCTTCCGCGACTGCCTGCGGGTCGGCTACCACGCCTGGGCGGTGCTGCTCGACGAGCGGCTGGTCGGCTACGGCCTGCTCTCCACCGCCGCCGGCGAGGCGCACCTGCTGAACCTCGCCATCGACCCGCCTTGCCAGGGTCACGGGCTCGCGCGGCAGCTGCTCGAGCACCTGCTGCGCATCGCCGCGCGCCGCGCCGCGCGCACGGTGTTCCTCGAGGTGCGCCCGAGCAACGCGCGGGCGCTGGCGCTGTACCACGCCGCCGGCTTCTGCGAGGTCGGCTACCGCAAGGGCTACTACCCGGCGGGCAAGCGGCGCGAGGACGCGGTGATCCTGGCCCTGGAGCTCTGAGGCGTCCCGCCGCGCCCGCGGCGGGCTATAATGCGCGCCCCACGCGCCCGCGACCCAGCCGCCCGATGCCCGCGACCACCACCGAAGCCCACCGCCGCCGCACCTTCGCCATCATCTCGCACCCCGACGCCGGCAAGACCACGCTGACCGAGAAACTGCTGCTGTTCGGCGGGGCGATCCAGCTCGCCGGCACGGTCAAGGGGCGCAAGTCGAGCCGCCACGCCACCTCGGACTGGATGGAGCTGGAGAAGCAGCGCGGCATCTCGGTCACCTCGTCGGTGATGCAGTTCCCGTACCGCGACTGCGTCGTCAACCTGCTCGACACCCCGGGCCACGAGGACTTCTCCGAGGACACCTACCGCACGCTGACCGCGGTCGACGCGGCGCTGATGGTGATCGACAGCGCCAAGGGCGTCGAGGAGCGCACGATCAAGCTGATGGAGGTGTGCCGGCTGCGCGACACGCCGATCGTCACCTTCATCAACAAGCTCGACCGCGACGGCCGGCCGCCGCTCGAGCTGCTCGACGAGATCGAGCGGGTGCTCGGCATCCACTGCGCACCGCTGACCTGGCCGATCGGCATGGGCCGCGAGTTCGTCGGCGTGGTCGACCTGCGCCGGGAGCGGGTCAAGCGCTTCGGCGCGGACGCCGGCGGGCCGGTGGCGCTCGACGACCCGCAGCTGCAGGCGCGGCTGGCCGCCGACCACCCGGGGCTCGAGGAGGAGCTCGAGCTGGTGCGCGAGGCGTGCCCCGACTTCGACGCCGGGGAGTTCCGCGCCGGGCGGCAGACGCCGGTGTTCTTCGGCTCGGCGCTGCACACCTTCGGCGTGCGCGAGCTGCTCGACACCTTCGTCGAGATGGCCCCGCCGCCGCAGCCGCGCGCCACCGACCAGCGCACCGTGCACGCCGAGGAGGAGGCCTTCTCCGGCTTCGTGTTCAAGATCCAGGCGAACATGGACCCGGCGCACCGCGACCGCATCGCCTTCCTGCGCGTCTGCTCCGGCAGCTACAAGCGCGGCATGCGCATGCGCCACGTGCGCCTCGGCCGCGACGTCCAGGTGGCCAACGCGATCACCTTCATGGCCGACGACCGCGACCACGTCGAGGAGGCGTGGCCCGGCGACATCATCGGCCTGCACAACCACGGCACGATCCAGATCGGCGACACCTTCACCCAGGGCGAGGCGCTGCGCTTCCAGGGGGTGCCGAGCTTCGCCCCGGAGCTGTTCCGCCGCGCCGAGCTGCGCGACCCGCTGCGGATGAAGGCGCTGAAGAAGGGGCTCGAGCAGCTGTGCGAGGAGGGGGCCAGCCAGCTGTTCCGGCCGCTGCGCAACAACGACCTGATCGTCGGCGCGGTCGGCCTGCTGCAGTTCGATGTCACCGCCTTCCGGCTGCGCGCGGAGTACAACGTCGAGTGCCTGTTCAGCCAGGTCCAGCTGGCCACGGTGCGCTGGGTCGACTGCGACGACCCGCTGGTGCTGCAGCGCTTCCGCGACAAGCACCACGACCAGCTGGCGCTGGATGGCGCCGGGCGCCTGGTCTACCTGGCGCCGACCCGGGTCAACCTCGAGCTGGCGATCGAGCGCTGGCCCGAGGTGCGCTTCCTGGCCACCCGGGAGCAGTGAGATGGGGGCGACGGACGCCACGCCAACGCCGGCGCCGGTGGTCACCATCGACGGGCCGAGCGGCTCGGGCAAGGGCACCGTCAGCCAGCTGCTGGCCGCGCACCTCGGCTGGCACTACCTGGACAGCGGGGCGCTCTACCGGCTGACCGCGCTGGCCGCGACCCGTCGCGGCATCGACCTCGGCGACGCGCCGCGGGTCGCCGCGCTGGCCGCCGCGCTGGATGCCCGCTTCGAGGTCGACGCCGCGGGGGGCGAGCGCATGTTTCTCGACGGCACGCCGGTCGGCGCCGAGCTGCGCAGCGAAGCGACGGGGGCCGGCGCCTCGCAGGTGGCGGTGCTCGGCGCGGTCCGCGCGGCGCTGCTCGAGCGCCAGCGCGCCTACCGCAGGCCGCCGGGCCTGGTCGCCGACGGCCGCGACATGGGCACCACGGTGTTCCCCGATGCCGAGGTCAAGATCTTCCTCACCGCGAGTCTCGAGGCGCGTGCCGAGAGGCGGTATAAGCAGTTGAAGGAAAAAGGGTTAGATGCTAGGATTGCCGGCCTGTTGGAGGAGCTCGCCGAGCGCGACCGGAGGGACAGCGAAAGGGCCTTGGCCCCGCTGCGCGCGGCCCCGGACGCGGTGCTGCTCGATTCGACGGAACTGGACATCCCGGCCTGCCTGGCGCGGGGGCTCGACATCGTCGAGCGCCGCCTGCCCGGAACCGGACGGAAGTATTGACCGTCACGAGCGGTCGCTGAGGTGCCGGGACGCTGTCCCGGCGAAACCAACCAGGGGCGCCACGGCGTTCCGCAACCATGGGTCCGCGCCTCGCGGTGCGGTGTTTGGGTCATCCAAAGATGAGCGAGAGCTTCGAGCAGTTATTCGAACAGAGCCTGGCCAATGCCGAGATGCGGCCGGGCACGGTGGTCACCGGGGTCGTCGTCGAGATCCAGTCGGATTACGTCGTCGTCAATGCCGGCCTGAAGTCCGAGGGCCTGATCCCGATCGAGCAGTTCAAGGGCCCCGACGGCGAACTCGAGGTCGAGATCGGCGACGAGGTCGACGTCCACCTCGACGCGGTCGAGAACGGCTGGGGCGAGACCCGGCTGTCGCGCGAGAAGGCCAAGCGCGCGCAGTGGTGGACCAAGCTGGAGAAGGCCTACGCCAACGACGAGGCGGTCAACGGCATCATCAGCGGCAAGGTCAAGGGCGGCTTCACCGTCGACATCGGCGAGGTGCGCGCGTTCCTGCCCGGCTCGCTGGTCGACGTGCGCCCGGTGCGCGACACCACCTACCTCGAGGGCAAGGACCTCGAGTTCAAGGTGATCAAGCTCGACCGTCGCCGCAACAACGTCGTCGTCTCCCGCCGCGCGGTGGTCGAGGCCGAGTACAGCGTCGAACGCGAGAAGCTGCTCGAGAACCTGCAGGAAGGCCAGGAGCTCAAGGGCATCGTCAAGAACATGACCGACTACGGCGCGTTCGTCGACCTCGGCGGCGTCGACGGCCTGCTGCACGTCACCGACATGGCCTGGAAGCGGGTCAAGCACCCCTCCGAGGTGGTCACCCTCGGCGACGAGATCATGGTCAAGGTGCTGCGCTTCGACCGCGAGCGCAACCGCGTCTCGCTCGGCCTGAAGCAGCTCGGCGAGGATCCGTGGGAGAACCTGGCACGGCGCTACCCGATCGGCACGCGCGTCTTCGGCAAGGTGACCAACCTGGCCGACTACGGCTGCTTCGTCGAGATCGAGGAGGGTGTCGAGGGCCTGGTGCACACCTCCGAGATGGACTGGACCAACAAGAACGTCCACCCGAGCAAGGTGGTGCAGATCGGCGACGAGGTCGAGGTGATGGTCCTCGACATCGACAGCGAGCGGCGCCGGGTCTCGCTCGGCATCAAGCAGTGCGCCACCAACCCGTGGGACGAGTTCGCCTCCAACCACAACAAGGGCGACCGGGTCAGCGGCAAGATCAAGTCGATCACCGACTTCGGCATCTTCATCGGCCTGGACGGCGGCATCGACGGCCTCGTGCACCTGTCCGACCTCTCCTGGGAGGAGGTCGGCGAGGAGGCGGTGCGCCGCTTCAAGAAGGGCGACGAGCTCGAGGCGGTGGTGCTGGCGATCGACTCCGAGCGCGAGCGCATCTCGCTCGGCATCAAGCAGCTCGAGCAGGATCCGTTCTCCGCTTTCGTGGCCCAGAACCCGAAGGGCAGCATCGTCAAGGGCGTGGTCCGCGAGGTCGATGCCAAGGCCGCGGTGATCGACCTGATGGAGGGCGTCGAGGGCCGCCTGCGCGCCTCCGACATCTCCCGCGACCGGGTCGAGGATGCGCGGACCATGCTCAAGGTGGGTGACGAGGTCGAGGCCAAGTTCACCGGGGTCGACCGCAAGACCCGCACCGTGACGCTGTCGATCAAGGCGAAGGACCACCAGGAGGAGACCGAGGCGCTGCAGGACTACTCCCGCAGCTCCGCGGCCAGTGGCACCACGACCCTCGGCGACATCTTCAAAGAGCAGCTCGAGGGCAAGAACGACCAGTAGGCGTTCGACAAGGCAGCCGGCGGCGGCCCGGAGGTGGGTCGCCGTCCTTTCGACCGGGACCGATAACTATGACCAAATCCGAGTTGATCGAACTCCTTGCCAACAAGCAGAGCCACCTGCCGCTGAAGGACGTCGAGCTGGCGGTGAAGACGCTGCTCGACCTGATGGGGCAGTCGCTCGCCCGCCGCGAGCGGATCGAGATCCGTGGCTTCGGCAGCTTCTCGCTGCACGTGCGCCCCGCGCGCATGGGGCGCAACCCGAAGACCGGCGAGGCGGTGTCGTTGCCGACCAAGCACGTGCCGCACTTCAAGCCGGGCAAGGAGCTGCGCGAGCGGGTCAACAAGGCCTGGATGGATTCCCTCGGCGCCGGCTGAGGCGGGTGCGAGCGGGCCCGCCCGCGCTTGCCTGCGTCGATCGATTCGCTGAAACTGGCCGCGCACACCGCACGGTCCGTTTAACCTGGCGCCGCAGTTACGCCCCGGTGCGACCTGGGATGCGCCCCGGCGTGAACGCTCGTACCGGCTCCGGGAGGTAAGGATGCTGAAGATCCTCTACGCCGCTGCAGCCCTGCTGCTGTTCCTGGTCGCGCTGGCCTTCGCCGCGCTGAATGCCGCACCGGTCAACGTCGACTACTACTTCGGCACGGCGGAGCTGCCGCTGGTGCTGCTGCTGGTCTGTGCGCTGGCGCTCGGGGCGCTGCTCGGCACGCTGGTCGGCCTCGGCCGCGTGTTGCGCTACCGGCGCGAGCTGGGGCGGCTGCGCCGCAGCGTGCGCGACACCGAGCAGGAGGTGCGCAACCTGCGCGCACTGCCGCTGAAGGACTTCCGCTAGATGCTCGAGTGGCTCTGGCTGCTGCTGCCGGTGGCGGCCGCCTCGGGGTGGCTGATCGGCCGGCGCGGGCAGGGCCGCGGGGAGGCCCCCCCGGTCGACCGCGCGCTCAGCGCCGACTATTTCCGTGGCCTGAACCACCTGCTCAACGAGCGCCCCGACAAGGCCATCGAGGTGTTCATCCGCATGCTCGAGGCCGAGGGCGAGACCGCCGAGATCCACCTCGCGCTGGGCAGCCTGTTCCGTCGCCGCGGCGAGGTCGACCGCGCCATCCGCCTGCACCAGAACCTGGTCGCGCGGCCGTCGCTGACCGCGGCGCAGCGCGGCGAGGCGCTGCTCGAGCTGGGCCTCGACTACACGCGCGCCGGGCTCTACGACCGCGCCGAGGCGATCTTCCAGGACCTGGTCGAGATGCGCGCCCACGGCGTGCGCGCGCTGAAGGAGCTGCTGGAGATCTACCAGCAGGAGAAGGAGTGGCAGAAGGCGATCGACACCGCGCGGCGCCTGGCCAGCGAGACCGGCACCGACCTGCGCGCGCTGGTCGCCCATTTCAACTGCGAGCTGGCCGAGCTGGCGCAGGCCGCCGGCGCGGCCGAGCGCGCGCTCGGCCTGGCGCGCAAGGCGCTGGGCACCGACGCCGACTGCGTCCGCGCCAGCCTGCTGCTGGGAGACCTCGAGGAGGCCCGCGGCAACGCCAAGGCGGCCCTGCGCGCCTACCGCCAGGTCGCCGACCAGGACCCGGGTTTCATCCCCGAGGTGCTCGAGCGGATGCGCCGCTGCCACGCCACGCTGGGCCGGCCCGACGACCTGCGCGACGACCTGCAGGCGCTGCTGCCGCGGGCGCACAACATCGCCCCGGTGCTGGCGCTGTCGGAGCTGATCGAGAACCGCGAGGGGCGTGACCCGGCGGCCCGCTTCCTGCTGCAGCAGCTCGAGCAGCAGCCTTCGCTGCGCGGCCTCTACCGGGTCATC
>DATCZX010000339.1:0-5087 GCA_036525695.1 Gammaproteobacteria bacterium
GCCACCACCGGCGGCAGCGGCAGCTTCTACCACCTGGCGGTGATGGCGCGCCGCGACGGCGGGCTGGTGCAGCGGGCGCTGGCGCCGCTCGGCGACCGCGTCCAGGTCCGGCGCGCGGCAGCGCTGGCCGGCGGGTTCGAGCTGGAGGTGGTCGAGGCGGGCCCGGGCGACGCCGCCTGCTGCCCCGGGCAGCGCGTGCTGCGCCGCTGGGCGCTGGCCGGGAAGACGCTGCGCGAGCTTCCGCCCGCACCGCTCGGGCGGCTCGGCACCGACGCGCTCGGCGGCATCACCTGGCAGCTGCAGGCGCTGGCCAGCGGCCTGCCGCTGCCGCCGGGCAACGGCGTGGTGGTCACCTTCAGTGCCGACGAGGTCTCCGGCACCGCCGGCTGCAACAGCTTCTTCGGCGGGGTGCGCGCCGGTGACCGGCCGGGCGAGGTGCGCATCGGCCCGCTGATGAAGACCACCACCGCCTGCGCCGATTACGCCGACGCGCTCGAGGCGACCTTCCTCGCGCGCCTGGTCGACGTCGAGCGCTTCACCTTCCTCGGCACCCGGCTGGCGCTTAGCTACCGCAACGGGCAGGCTTTCGACCTGCTGTTGTTCAGCCAGCTCGAGTGACGCTGAGCCTGGGTTGCTGGGGCATTTGCATCGCCGCCGCGGATGCGAAGCGTTACAGCGCCGAGCTGGCCGGGGGCAAGGTGACCGTCACCGACGCACCGGAGCCGACCACGCAGGTCGACGGCCTGGTGCGCGAGCTGACCGGCTGAGGCGTGACCGCCCGCCCGGCAGCAGGCTAGGTCATTTTCGCCAGGTGGCGCTCGATGCGGTCGAGCGTCGCCATCGCCGGCAGGCACTGGGCCACGCTGGCGTTCGGTTCGCGACCCTCGCGGATCGCGGCGACGAACTCGCGGTCCTGCAGCTCGATGCCGTTCATCGACACGGCGACCCCGCTGAGGTCGATCGCGTTGTCGCGCCCGTCGCTGAGGTCGTCGTAGCGCGCCAGGTAGGTGCCGTGGTCGCAGATGTAGCGGAAGAAGGTGCCGAACGGGCCGTCGTTGTTGAACGACAGCGACAGCGTGCACAGCGCGCCCGACGGCACCTGCAGGCCGATGCTCATGTCCAGCGCGATGCCCAGCTCGGGGTGGATCGGCCCCTGCAGCGCCTGCACCCGCGACACCGTCTCGCCGGTCTGGTACTGGAACAGGTCGACGGTGTGGCAGGCGTGGTGCCACAGCAGGTGGTCGGTCCAGCTGCGCGGCTGGCCCAGCGCGTTGAGGTTGCTGCGGCGGAAGAAGTAGGTCTGCACGTCCATCTGCTGGACCGTCAGCTCGCCGGCCACGATGCGCCGGTGCAGCCACTGGTGGCTCGGGTTGAAGCGCCGCGTGTGGCCGGCCATCGCCACCAGGCCGGTCTCGCGCTGCACCTGCACCAGGCGCTCGGCGTCGGCCAGGTTGTCGGCCATCGGGATCTCGACCATCACGTGCTTGCCGGCCTGCAGGCACTGGATCGCCTGCGCCGCGTGCAGCTGCGTCGGCGTCGCCAGGATCACGCCGTCGACGTCGTCGCGCGCCAGGCTCTCGGCGAGGTCGGTGGTCCAGTGCGCGATGCCGCGCGCGGCGGCGATCTCCGCGCAGGCCTCCGGCTTGGTGCCGACGATCGACACCACCGCCGCGTCGTCGATCGCGGCGATCGCGTCCAGGTGCTTGGTGCCGAAGGCGCCGGTGGCGCCGGCGATGCACAGTCTCATGGCGTTCCTCCGTGTGCGGGGCCGTCAGCCGCCCCGGTTCTCCAGGATCAGGTGGCCGACGGCGGTGTTCGAGGCCGGCACGTGGTAGTGCCGGTGCACCTCGGTGACCTGCTCGTCGAGCGCCCCGCGCATCACGTGCCACATCACCAGCTCGATGCCCTCCGAGCCGGCCTCGCGCAGGTACTCGAGGTGCGGGATCGCGGCCGCCGCGTGCGGGTCGTCGACCAGCAGGTCGAGGAAGCGCCGGTCGAACTCGCTGTTGATCAGCCCGGCGCGCTCGGCCTGCAGCTGGTGCGACATGCCGCCGGTGCCGAAGATCACCACGCGCAGGTCGCGGTCGAACGACTCCACCGCGCGGCGGATCGCGCGGCCGAGGTTGAAGCAGCGGTGGCCGGTCGGCGGCGGGTACTGCACGACGTTGACGCACAGCGGCACCACCGGGCACGGCCACGCGTCGGGCTGGCCGAACAGCAGCGACAGCGGCACGGTCAGGCCGTGGTCGACCTCCATCTTGTTGACGATGGTGATGTCGAACTCGTCGAGGACCAGCGACTGCGCCATGTGCCAGGCCAGCTCGGGGTGCCCCGGCACCGGCGGCACCGGGCGCGGGCCCCAGCCCTCGTCGGCGATCGGGTACTCGGCGGCGCAGCCGAGCGCGAAGGTCGGGATCAGCTCGAGCGAGAAGGCGGTGGCGTGGTCGTTGTAGACGACGATCGCGACGTCGGGCCGCAACGCCTCCATCCACGCGCGCGACTTCTCGAAGCCGGCGAACAGCGGCTGCCAGTACGGTTCCCCGGTCTTGCCCTGGTCGAGGGCGACGCCGATCGCGGGGACGTGCGAGGTGGCGACGCCGGCGAGTAGCTTAGCCATGTTTCCACTCCGACTTGCTGCGGTTGCCCTCGATCGGGCGGCCGCCCGAGACCATCATGTGGCGGTACTCCTCGCTGCTGACGCCGGTCATCCTGGCCGCCAGCTCCTGGAAGTTGATGCCGTCGGTCGCCGCCAGCTTGGAGGTGTAGTAGACGTTGCCGCCGAGGCGCAGCATCTCGTTCCACTGCCGCTTCAGCACCGCCTCGCGCTGCTCCTCGCTCATCGGGAAGCGGTCGAGGTAGGCGGCCTCGTCGGCCTTGAACGCGGCGCGGTTGTCGGCCGAGCGCAGCGACATGCAGAACATGTTCAGGTGGTAACCCTTGCGCGACTGCTCGGCGTCGAACACGTAGGTGCCCGGGATGTCGTGGTAATCCTGGATCTGGCCCATCGTCTCCTCCTCTTCGGTGTCGGTGCCCAGGCGCTGCAGCAGCGCAGTCGCGAGGGCGCGGTAGTCGTCATCCGCGGCGCGCAGGCCGAGCTCGCCGACGCGCTGCTGCCAGGCGATCGTGCCGCGGGTCACCCGCGGCTGCAGGCCGAGCTGCGCGACGGTCAGCGCCACCTCGCGCATCTCGGCGGCGCGGCGCACGCCGTGGGTCATCACCCGCTCGAGCATGTAGGCGGCGTCGCGCTTCCAGTCGAGTCCCGGGTGGCTGGCCTGCAGCGAGTCGAGCACCTGCGCGTCGACGCCGGCGCGCACGCCGGCGAGCACGCACTCGGTGACCAGCGCCTCGAGCCCCTTGACCATGATGCTGCGGATCATCTTGGTCGACGAGGCGGCGCCGACCCGATCCCCGGCCACGCTCGCCTGCATGCCCAGCGCCTCCAGCGCGGCGAGCGCGGCCTGCGCGTGCGGGCCGCTCAGCAGCAGCGGGGTGCGGTGCAGCTGCGGTTGCACCGGGGCCATCACCGCGACGTCGACGTAGCGTCCGCCGGCGGCCTCGACCAGCGCGGCGGCCCGCTGCTTGGTGCCGGGGGCGCAGGAGTTGCAATCGAGGAACAGCGCGCCGGGTGCCAGGCAGGCGGCGGCCTGGCCGGCCGCCACCAGCGCCTGGTCGGCGGTCACCAGCGAGAAGACCAGCCCCCGCCCGGCGAGCGCGGCGGCCAGCGTGCTGCAGCCCGGCACGCCGCAGCGCGCGTAGTCGGCCTGCTTGGCCGCGCGCAGGGCCGGGTCGGCGGCGTCGGTCTTGATGTCGTAGACCGCGAGGCTGCGGCTGCGCTCTGCCCCCCAGCCCGCGGCGAACGCCTGCGCGGCCTCGCCGAAGCCGATGCAGGCGAGGTCCGGCGGGGCGGTGGGGGGGCTGTTCATGCTCGCTTCGCGTCCGTGGTGCATCGGTCCCGGAGGGACTCCAACCGTCGTCTGGCGGCATTCAATCTAGCATTCAATGCCGGCCGGGGATAATTGAATGGCCTCCAGCGTCATTCGATATTTGAATAGCCGCGCCCGGCGCGCGGCGGCTCCGGCAGCGCGGCCGCGGCACGCACGCAGGCGAGGAACCGCTGCTGCGTCGGCGTCGGCTTCCACTCCGCCCGCTGCGTCAGGCCGATCGGCCGGCTCGGACCGACATCGGCGAACGGCAGGGCGGCCAGCAGGCCCTGCGAGCACTCGTGGCGCACCTGGTGGCTGGAGATCAGCGTCAAGCGGTCGCTGCCGAGCAGCAGGCCGCGGATCAGCACCAGCGAGCTGGCCTCGACCAGGCCCGGCGGGCGCCGCTCGCCGTGCGCGGCGAGCAGGCGCTCGAACTGGTCGCGCGTCGGCGTGCCCGGGCGCGGCACCACCCACGGGTAGCCGAGCAGCTCGTCGAGGCCGACCTCGGCGCGCCCGGCCAGCGGGTGACCGCTGCGCGCGACCACCGCCAGCGGGTCGTCGAACAGCCGCTCCTGGGTCACGTCGGCGGCCGGCAGCGGGTCGCGCAGCGCGCCGACCAGCAGGTCGATGTCGCCGTGGCGCAGGCCGTGCAGCAGGTCGGCGTAGGGCCCGTCGACGACGCTGACCAGGACGTCCGGGTGGTCGCGGGTGAAACCGTTGATCGCCGCCGGCAGCACGTGGGTGCGCGGCAGCGGCATGCTGCCGACGACGATGCGCCCGCAATCGATGCCCCGCAGCTGGGCGACCTCGGCGTACCCCTGGGCGAGCTCGGCGAAGGCGAGCTTGGCGTGCTGCGCGAGCAGCTCGGCGGCCGGGGTCAGCACGATGCCGCGGCTGGTGCGGTCGAACAGCGCCAGCTCGAGCAGCCGCTCGAGGTCGCGCGCGGCGCGGTGCAGCGACGGCTGCGAGATGCCGATGCTGCGCGCGGCGAGGCTGAAGTTGTGCGCGCTGGCGACCGCGACCAGCGCGCGCAGCTGGGCGGTGGTCAGGCGCTGGTCGAGCGCTGCGGCACGGCGGACGCCCTTGCGCGCGGTCTCGCGGGTGGCGTGCTCGAGGTGGCCCAGCGCGCGCGTCACCCGGCCCAGGACCAGGGTCCCCGCGGCG
>DATCZX010000340.1:0-4516 GCA_036525695.1 Gammaproteobacteria bacterium
CTTCAGCCCGACAATCGCCCTGTGGTTGTCGGGCTGAAGCCCGACCTACAAGAGCTAGAGCGGGGTCACTCCTCCGCCGCCAGCGCCCGGCTGATCACCAGCCGTTGCACCTCGGAGGTGCCCTCGTAGATCTGGCAGACGCGCACGTCGCGGTAGATCCGCTCGACCGGGAAGTCGTTCAGGTAGCCGTAGCCGCCGTGCACCTGGATCGCCGCCGAGCAGACCTTCTCGGCCATCTCCGAGGCGAACAGCTTGGCCATCGACGCCTCCTTCAGGCACGGCAGCTCGGCGTCGCGCAGCGTCGCCGCGCGCAGCACCAGGCCGCGCGCGGCGTCGATCTGCGTGGCCATGTCGGCGAGCTTGAACGCCACCGCCTGGTGCTCGACGATCGGCCGCCCGAAGGTCTCGCGCTGCCTGGCGTAGGCGAGCGCCGCGGTGAACGCGGCGCGCGCCATGCCGACGCTCTGCGCGGCGATGCCGATGCGCCCGCCCTCGAGGTTCGACAGCGCGATGCGGTAGCCCTGCCCCTCCTCGCCGAGGCGGTTTTCCACCGGTACGCGGCACTCCTCGAAGACGATGGTCGCGGTGTCCGAGGCCTTCTGCCCGAGCTTCTTCTCGATCCCGGCGACCACGTAGCCGGGGGTGTCGGTCGGCACCACGAAGCCGCTGATGCCGCGCCGCCCGGCCGCCGGGTCGGTCACCGCGAAGACGATCGCGAGCTGCGCGTTGGCCCCGGAGGTGATGAACTGCTTGGTGCCGTTGAGCACGTAGTGGTCGCCGTCGCGCACCGCGCGGCACTTCAGCGCCGCGGCATCGGAGCCGGCCTGCGGCTCGGTCAGGCAGAAGCAGCCGAGCAGCTCGCCGCGCGCCATCGGCTTCAGGAAGCGCTCCTTCTGCGCCTCGTCGCCGAACTTGAACACCGGCATGCAGGCGACCGAGTTGTGCACGCTCATGATGGTCGAGGTGGCACCGTCGCCGGCGGCGATCTCCTCCAGCGCCAGCGCGTAGGCGACGTGGTCGATCCCGGCGCCGTCCCAGACCTCGGGCACCAGCATGCCGAGCAGGCCGAGCTCGCCCATCTGGCGCAGCGCGTCGGCCGGGAAGGCGGACTCGCGGTCCCAGTCGGCGGCGTGCGGCGCCAGCTGCTCGCGGGCGAAGTCGCGCGCCATGTCGCGGATCATCCTCTGTTCTTCGGTCAGTAACATGCTCGGCTCACCCTATCCATCTCGTTTCGGTCACATTGATGGGCACGCTTCGCTTTGCCCATCCTACGGTTCGGTAGCCAGGGCCAGGGTAGGTTGGGCAAAGCGCAGCGTGCCCAACAGCGAATTTGCGGCTTACATTCTCTCGATCGCCACCGCGGTCGCCTCGCCGCCGCCGATGCACAGCGCGGCGACGCCGGTCTTCAGGCCGTGCCGCTGCAGCGCGTGCAGCAGCGTGGTCAGGATGCGCGCGCCGGAGCAGCCGATCGGGTGGCCGAGCGCGCAGGCACCGCCGTGCACGTTGACCTTGTCGTGCGGCAGCCCGAGCTCGTGCATCGCCGCCATGGTCACCACCGCGAACGCCTCGTTGATCTCGTACAGGTCGACCCCGCCGGCGCTCCAGCCGCTCTTCGCCAGCACCTTCTCGATCGCGCCGACCGGCGCGGTGGTGAACAGCGCCGGCTCCTGCGCGTGGGTGCTGTGCGCGAGGATCCGGGCCAGCGGGGTCACGCCGCGGCGCTCGGCCTCGCTCTGGCGCATCAGCACCAGCGCGGCGCCGCCGTCGGAGATCGAGCTCGAGTTGGCCGGGGTCACCGTGCCGTCCTTGCGGAACGCCGGCTTCAGCTGCGGGATCTTGTCGAGGTTGGCCTTGTGCGGCTGCTCGTCGCGCTCGACCAGCAGCTCGCCGCGGCGCGAGGCGACCGTCACCGGCACCACCTCGGCGGCGAAGCTGCCGTCGTCGATCGCGGTCTTGGCCCGGGTCAGCGAGGCGATGGCGAAGGCGTCCTGGGCCTCGCGGCTGAAGCCGAACTGGTCGGCGCACTCCTCGGCGAAGGTGCCCATCAGGCGCCCCTTGGCGTAGGCGTCCTCGAGGCCGTCGAGGAACATGTGGTCGAGCAGCCGGCCGTGGCCGAGGCGGTAGCCGCCACGGGCCTTCGGCAGCAGGTACGGCGCGTTGGTCATGCTCTCCATGCCGCCGGCGACCATCACCCGGTTGCTGCCGGCGAGCAGCGCGTCGTGCGCGAGCATCGCCGCCTTCATCCCCGAGCCGCACATCTTGTTGACCGTGGTGCAGCCGGCGGCCAGCGGCAGGCCGCCGTGCAGCGCCGCCTGGCGCGCCGGGGCCTGCCCCTGCCCGGCCGGCAGCACGCAGCCCATCAGCACCTCGTCGACGTCGGCCGCGGCGATGCCGGCGCGCTCGACCGCGGCGCGGATCGCGGCGCCGCCCAGTTCCCACGCCTGCAGCGTGGCGAAGTCGCCCTGCAGGCCGCCCATCGGCGTGCGCGCGGCGCTGGCGATGACGACCGGGTCGTTCTGGCTCATCTGTCTCTCCTTGCGTTGTCCGGGTGTCGGGCCGAAGCCCGCCCTGCCTCGACAGGGGTCGGAGTCATTTTCCCCGAGCGGCCCGCGCCTGGCCGTGTGACGGGGGAAATGACTCCGACCCCTTACCCCGAGAGGCTCACTCCCGCAGCTCCGGGCGGTCGCGGAACTGCTCGAGCGCCTCCGGGTTGGCCAGCGCGTCGGTGTTGTCGACCGGCTGGCCGTGGATCACCTTGCGCACGGCCAGCTCGACGATCTTGCCGCTGATGGTGCGCGGGATGTCGGCGACGGCGAGGATCTTCGCCGGCACGTGGCGCGGCGTGGTGTTGTCGCGGATCACCTGGCGGATGCGCTGCAGCAGCGCGTCGTCGAGCGCCACCCCCTCGCGCAGCTTGACGAACAGCACCACGCGCACGTCGTTGTCCCACTCCTGGCCGACCACGATCGACTCGAGGATCTCCGGCAGCTTCTCGACCTGGCGGTAGATCTCGGCGGTGCCGATGCGCACGCCGCCGGGGTTAAGCACCGCGTCGGAGCGGCCGTAGATCACCAGGCCGCCGCGCGGGGTCAGCTCGGCGTAGTCGCCGTGGCACCAGGTGTTGGCGAAGCGGGCGAAGTAGGCGTCGTGGTACTTCTGCCCGTCGGGGTCGTTCCAGAAACCGATCGGCATCGACGGGAACGGCTTGGTGCACACCAGCTCGCCCTTCGCCCCGGCCACCTCGCGCCCGCCCTCGTCGTAGACCGCGACCGCCATGCCCAGCCCGCGGCACTGCAGCTCGCCGCGGTAGACCGGGGCGATGGGGTTGCCGAGGGCGAAGCAGGAGATGATGTCGGTGCCGCCGGAGATCGAGGCCAGCTGCAGGTCCGGGGCGATGTCGCGGTAGACGAAGTCGTAGCTCTCCGGCGCCAGCGGCGAGCCGGTGGAGAGGATCGCGCGCAGCTTCGGCAGCGCGAACTGCTTGCCCGGCTTCACCCGCACCTTCTCGACCGCGGCGAGGTACTTGGCGCTGGTGCCGAACACCGTGACCCCCTCGTCGGCCGCCAGCTGCCACAGCGTGCGCGCGCCGGGGTGGAACGGCGAGCCGTCGTAGAGCACCACGGTGCAGCCGCTGGCGAGCCCCGAGACCAGCCAGTTCCACATCATCCAGCCGCAGGTGGTGAAGTAGAACAGCACGTCGTCGCGCTTCAGGTCGGTGTGCAGCCGGTGCTCCTTCAGGTGCTGCAGCAGCGTGCCGCCGGCGCCGTGGACGATGCACTTCGGCTTGCCGGTGGTGCCGGACGAGTACATCACGTAGAGCGGGTGATCGAACGGCTGGCGCGCGAACGCGATCTCGCTCGCGTGGGTGGTGAAGTCACCGAGCATGACCGCGTGCGGCACCGGGGTCAGGTCGGGCAGCGGCTCGAGGAACGGCACCACGACGACCAGCCTGACGCTGTCGAGCTGCGCCACCACCTCGCCGATCGGCCTGAGCGAGTCCACGCGCTTGCCGGCGTAGTGGTAGCCGTCGGCGGTGAACAGCACCTTCGGCTCGATCTGGCCGAAGCGGTCGAGCACCCCCTGGATGCCGAAGTCCGGCGAGCAGGAGGACCAGGTCGCGCCGAGGCTCGTGGTGGCGAGCATCGCGACCACGGTCTGCGGGTGGTTGGGCAGGAAGCCGGCGACGCGGTCGCCCGGGCCTACGCCGGCCGCGCGCAGCCCTTCGGCGACCCCGGCGACGGCGCGGTAGAGGCCGCCGTAGGTCAGCGTCATCCGCGTGCCGTCCTCGCCGCGGAACACCAGCGCCGGCCTCTCGTCGCGGTAGCGCAGCAGGTTCTCGGCGAAGTTCAGGCGCGCGTCCGGGAACCAGCGCGCCCCGGGCATGCGCGCGCCGTCCTCGAGCACCGCGTCGCCCTTGTCGCCGACCACGCCGCAGAAATCCCACAGCGTGTCCCAGAACGCCTCGCGCTGGTCGACCGACCACTGCCACAGGTCGTCGTAGCCGGCGAAGGTGCGC
>DATCZX010000341.1:0-4770 GCA_036525695.1 Gammaproteobacteria bacterium
TCAGGCAGTTGATCGCGCTCGACTTGCCGGCGTTGGAGCGGCCGGCGAAGGCCACCTCGAGCCCCGCGTCGGGAGGGCTGTCGCGCGGGCTGCGCGCGCTCTGCAGGAAGCTGGCCTGGCGGTAGCGGGGGTTCATCGGCAGGGATTGTCCGGTCCCCCCGTGGCCCGGGCAAGCGCCGCGAGGGAACGGTGCGCCGCGCGCGCTGTCAATAACTCCCGGTGGCGACAGGCTGATCGGCCACCGGCCGGGCCCGTGAGGCGCCTCCACGTTGACCCAGGACATTTCGAACTGGTATAAATCGCGGGTTTTCGGCCTGCCTTCCGCGAATCTCCCCGGACGCAGCCGCCGAAACCCGGTTTTTCGCTGTAATCAACCTCACTTTCCAGGAGTACCGCAAGATGAAGAAGATGCTCGTTAGCACCGCTGTTGCCGCGCTGTTCGCCTCCGGGCTCGCCGTCGCCGACGGTGCCGCGGTGTACAACCAGGCCTGCGTGACCTGCCACGGCGCCGGTGTCGCCGGTGCCCCGGCCTTCGGCAACAAGGACCAGTGGGCCGCGCGCATCGCCAAGGGCATGGACGCGCTGTACGCCTCGTCGATCAACGGCGTGCCGGGCACCGCGATGGCGGCCAAGGGCGGCTTCGCCAACCTCAGCGACGCCGACATCAAGGCCGCCGTCGACTACATGGTCAACGCGGCCAAGTAAGCGCGGCCGGGGCTGAACGATGAGACACCTGGCTGCAGCCGCGCTGCTGCTCCTCGGGACCGCCGGCGGCGTGCACGCCGCCGGTGACCCCGTCGCCGGCGAAGCCAAGGCGGCGGCCTGCGCGGGCTGCCACGGCGCCGACGGCAACAGCGTCAACCCGATCTGGCCCAACCTGGCCGGGCAGGGGGCCGACTACATCGCCAAGCAGGTGATGGACTTCAAGGCCGGCGCGCGCCAGGACCCGCTGATGTCGGGCATGGCGATGGCGGTCCAGGACGCCGACCTGCCGGACGTCGCGGCCTTCTACGCCAGCAAGGCGCTGAACCCGGTGACCCCGGAGAAGCCGGAGCTGGTCGAGCAGGGCCAGGCGATCTACGAGGCCGGTATCGCGGCCAAGGGCGTCACTGCCTGCGCCGCGTGCCACGGCCCGAATGCCAACGGCAACCTGCCAGCCAAGTTCCCGGCCCTGCGCTCGCAGCACGCGGCCTACACCATCAAGCAGCTGCAGGCGTTCCGCGACGGCGCGCGCGCCAACGATCCCAACCAGATGATGCGCGGTGTCGCCGCGCTGCTGTCGGAGCAGGAGATCGAGGCGCTCGCGATGTACCTCGCCACGCAGCACTGAGCCCGTACGATGACCCGGAGCGAGGCGGCCAACTGGCCGCCTCGCGCGTTTGGGCGGGCTTGCACCCCGTCCGCGGGCGCACCAGAATGCTCCGCAAGCCGCACTTGGACCGGCCCGCGCGGTCCAACTCCGATACCCGCCTAGCCTCCCGAGGAGTCGCCCGATGAAGAGACTGGCCCTGCTGTTCGCGCTCTGCCTGACCCCGCTGCTGGCGTTCGCCCAGTCCGCCGCGCGCGAGGTGGTCGAGTACGCCCCGGTGGTACCGCCGGTTGCCACCAGCACCGGCGAGCAGGCCGAGGTGGTGGAGCTGTTCTGGTACGGCTGCCCGCACTGCTACCGGCTGGAGCCGTACATCGAGCGCTGGCTCGAGCACAAGCCGGCCAACGTCGCCTACGTGCGCATCCCGGCCATCTTCAGCCAGCCGACCTGGGAGCTGCACGCCAAGCTCTACTACGCGCTGGAGTCGCTGGGCCAGCTCGAGCGCCTGCACCGGCCGTTCTTCGACGCACTGCACGCGCAACGGATGAAGCTCAATTCCGAGGAGCAGGTGGTCCAGTGGGCTGCCGACCAGGGCATCGACGCGGCCGAGTTCCGCGCCGCGCTCGGCTCCTTCGCGGTCGCCACCAAGGTCAACCGCGCCAAGCAGCTGACCCGCCGCTACGGCATCGACGGCGTGCCGGCGCTGATCGTCGAGGGGCGTTACCGCACCGGGCCGTCGATGGCCGGGACCTACGCCAACACCATGCCGGTGGTCGACGCCCTGGTGCAGAAGAGCCTGGAGGAGCGCGCCAGCGGCAAGAGCCAGTGAGCCTGGCCGGGTCACCGGGTCAGCGGCCACCGCTGCGCCGGCTGCGCGCGCTGGTCGAGGCGCGCTACGCCGGACACGGCCGCGGCATCGAGGAGGCGGCGGCGAGCACGCCGCAGACCCACCCCGACGGCCACTCGCGCCTGCGGCTGCTCAGCTACAACATCCAGGCCGGGATCCCGGCGACCCGTTTCCGTGACTACCTGACCGGCGGCTGGCAGCACGTGCTGCCGTCGCGCCGGCGCCTCGACAACCTCGACCAGATCGCCCGGCTGCTGCTGCGTTTCGACCTCGTCGGCCTGCAGGAGGTCGACGGCGGCAGCCTGCGCAGCGGCTTCGTCAACCAGGCCGAGTACCTGGCCCAGCGCGGCGGCTTCGCCCACTGGCACCTGCAGCTGAACCGCGACCTCGGCCACTTCGGCCAGCACAGCAACGCGCTGCTGAGCCGGGTGCGCCCGACCCGGGTCACCGAGCACCGCCTGCCCGGCCTGATCCCCGGGCGCGGGGTGCTGCAGGCACGCTTCGGCGACGACGACGACGCGCTGACGCTGCTGATCGTGCACCTCGCGCTGGGCCGGCGGGCGCGCCGCCAGCAGCTGCGCTTCATCGCCGGGCTGGTGCGCGACCGCCGGCACGTGGTGGTGATGGGCGACATGAACAGCCGGCTGCGCCACTGGCGCGACCTCGACCCGCTGCGCGACGCCGAGCTGCACTCGCCGGCCCAGGACCTGCCGACCTTTCCCAGCTGGCAGCCGCAGCGCTGCATCGACCACATCCTGGTCGGCCCGACGCTGCGGGTGGAAAAGGTCGAGACGCTGAACTGCCTGCACTCGGACCACCTGCCGGTCGGCGTCGAGCTGCGCCTGCCGCCGCAGGTCCGCCTGGCGAGCGGCTGAGGGCTACTCCTCGACCAGCCGGCTGCGCACCAGCAGCGGTTCGTGCAGCGTGCGGTGCACCGGGCAGCGGTCGGCGATCTCCAGCAGGCGTTGACGCTGGGCCGCATCGAGCGCCCCCTCGAGCACGATCTCGCGCTCGATCACGTCGACCCGGGAGGCCTGCTGCGGGCAGTCGGCGCAATCCTGCGCGTGCACCTTGCTGTGCGACAGGCGCACCCGCACCCCGTCCAGCGGCAACTGCTTGCGCTGCGCGTACATGCGCAGCGTCATCGCCGTGCACGCGCCGAGCGCCGCGTTGAGCAGCTGGTAGGGGCTCGGCCCCTGGTCGCAGCCGCCCAGTTCGACCGGTTCGTCGGCCGCCAGCGGGTGCCCGCCGGCATCGATGTCGCAGACGAAACCCTCGGCGCCGATGCGCACCAGCACCTGCTCCTCGCCCGCGGTCTCGGCGCGCCAGCGCGGCGCCAGCGCGTCGACGTACTTGCCCGCCCACGCCGCGATGACCGTGCCGATGTACTCGGCATCGGCCGCGTCGCTGACCAGGTGGTCGGCGCGATCGAGGGTCACGAAGCTCTTCGGGTGCAGCGCTGCCCGGTAGATCTGTGCCGCGTTGTCGATCGCCACCACCCGGTCGAGGGGCGAGTGGAAGAGCAGCAGCGCGCGCCCGAGGCGGTGGATGGCGTCGTCCATGCGCTGGCCGGCGAGGTCGTCGAGCAGCGCCTTGCGGATGCGGAACGGGCGCCCGCCGAGGTTGACCTCGGCTGCGCCATCTTCCTCGATCTTCGCCTTGTGTTCGGCGAAATGGTGGACCACGTGCGCGGCCTCGCGGGGTGCGCCGATGGTCGCGACGGCCTTGACCGAGGGCAGCCGGGCAGCGGCCGCGAGCACCGCGGTGCCGCCGAGCGAGTGGCCGACCAGGATCTGCGGGGCCTGGTACTCGGCCTCGAGGAAGCGCGCCGCGGCGACCAGGTCGGCAACGTTGGAGGAGAAGGTGGTGTCCGCGAAGTCGCCCTCGCTGGCGCCGAGCCCGGTGAAGTCGAAGCGCAGCACGGCGATGCAGCGTGCGGTCAGCGCGTGGCTGATCTGCCGCAGCGCCTTGAGGTCCTTGCCGCAGGTGAAGCAGTGGGCGAACAGCGCGTAGCCGCGCGGCTTGCCGTTGACCGGCAGGTCGAGCGTCGCGGCGAGCATCTCGCCCTGGTCGTTGGCGAAGTTCAGGGCACGGCCGGCCATCGGGACTCCTCGGGGTTCAGCAGGAAAACAGGAACACCGCGAACAGCCCCTCCGGGTCGCTCCACTCGCGCCACGGCACGCAGCCGGCGCGTGCGGCGAGCTCGCGGAAGCCCTCACGGGTGTACTTGTAGGCGTTCTCGGTATGGATGCTCTCGCCGGCGGCGAAGTCGATCTCGCGCTCGCCGAGGGTCACCCGCTGCGCCACCCGGCTGACCAGGTGCATCTCGACCCGCTGCGCCTCCTCGTCGTAACGGGCACGGTGGTCGAAACGGGCGAGGTCGAAATCGGTATCCAGCTCGCGGTTGAGGCGCGCGAGCAGGTTCAGGTTGAACGCCGCCGTGAGCCCCTGCACGTCGTCGTAGGCGGCCTCCAGGCGCGCCGCGTCCTTGACCAGGTCGGCGCCGATCAGCAGCGCGCCGCCGCTCCCGACCAGCTCGCGCAGCCGCTGCAGCAGGCCGACCGCCGCGGCGGGCTCGAAGTTGCCGATGCTCGAGCCGGGGAAGAAGGCGACC
>DATCZX010000342.1:0-2416 GCA_036525695.1 Gammaproteobacteria bacterium
GAGGGGAGGAACCGCACCGCCGGCCTCAAGGCCTCGATGCGGTTCGCAGGCTCACCGCAACCTACAAGCGCCGGGGCGGGGATACCTTCCGTGGGTCGGGCTTCAGCCCGACTGGGCGCCGCGTCGGGCTCAAGCCCGGCCTTCGGGGCCCAGCGCCTTCCAGGCGCACGGCCCGGCCTAGCGCTTGACGTGCTTGAGCAGCCGCTTGCGCCGCGCCTGCTGGCGCGGGCTCAGCTCGTTCTTGCGCCCGGCGAACGGGTTCGCCCCGCCCTTGAACTCGACCCGCAGCGGCGTGCCGGAGAGCTGCAGCGCCTTGCGGAAGGTGTTGGCCAGGTAGCGCCGGTAGGCCGCCGGAACGTCCTCGACCTGGTTGCCGTGGACCACGATCAGCGGCGGGTTGCGCCCGCCCTGGTGCGCGTAGCGCAGCTTGATCCGGCGCCGGCGCACGGTCGGCGGCGGGTGCTGCTGCACCGCGTCCTCGAGGATCCGCGTCAGCTCGGCGGTCTTCAGGTCGACGGTGGTCGAGGCGAAGGCCGCGTTGATCGAGCCGAACAGCTTGCCGACGCCGCTGCCGTGCAGGGCCGAGATGGTGTGGATGTCGGCGAAGTCGAGGAACCCGAGGCGGAAATCGAGCGCCCGGCGCGCCTCGTCGCGCTTCTCGCTGGGCAGCCCGTCCCACTTGTTGACCGCGACCACGATGCCGCGCCCGGCATCCAGCACCAGGCCGAGCAGCGAGGCGTCCTGCTCGGCGATGCCCTGGCGCGCGTCGAGCACCAGCACCACCACGTGCGCCGCCTCGATCGCCTGCAGGGTCTTGACCACGCTGAACTTCTCGACCGCCTCGAAGACCTTGCCGCGGCGCCGCAGCCCGGCCGTGTCGACCAGCGTGTAGCGCCGGCCGTCGCGCTCGAACGGCACCGCGACGCTGTCGCGGGTGGTCCCCGGGCTGTCGAACGCGACCAGCCGCTCCTCGCCGAGGAAGCGGTTGATCAGCGTCGACTTGCCGACGTTCGGGCGCCCGACCACGGCGACGCGGATGCCGTCGTCGGCCCCGCCCTCGGGTGTCTCGACCTCCACCTCGGGCAGCCCGGCGAAGGCGGCGTCGAGCAGTTGCGTCACCCCGCGACCGTGCGAGGCGGCGATCGGCAGCGGCGTGCCGAGGCCGAGTGCGTGGAACTCGGCGCAGGCCAGCCCCGGGTCGAGGCCCTCGGTCTTGTTCACCGCCAGCAGCAGCAGCTTGCCGGTGCTGCGCAGGCGGTCGGCGAGCTGCTCGTCGGCCGCGTTGAGGCCGGAACGCCCGTCGACCAGCAGCACCACCACGTCGGCCTCGTCGACGGCGCGCAGCGTCTGCCGCTGCATCACCTCGTCGAGCGCCGCGTTCTCGCCGCTGAGGCCGCCGGTGTCGACCACCACGTAGGGCCGCTCGCCGAGGCGGCCGATGCCGTACTGGCGGTCGCGCGTCAGCCCGGGCAGGTCCGCCACCAGCGCGTCGCGCGAGCGCGTGAGCTGGTTGAACAGCGTCGACTTGCCGACGTTCGGTCGGCCGACGAGGGCGATGACGGGTTGCATGGCGGGATCGGCGTGGCACCGGGCGCGGGCCCGGCCTGCAGGCTGTTGACGGCCCGCATTATAACGGTGCGCGGGTCAGGTGCGCGGGCTTTTCTCCAGCCACTCGAGATCCTCGGGGCGGTCGACGTCGCGCAGCGTGCGCAGCTCGCGCCAGCGCCAGCCGAGCGCCACCAGCCGGGCGCGGGTCTGGACCAGCACCCGCGGCCCGCCCCAGTCGATGCCGGCGAACAGCGCCGGCGACGGCGGGCGCGCCAGCCCGACCAGGTAGTAGCCCCCGTCGACGGCCGGGCCGAGCACCGCGTCGTGGTCGGCGAGCGCGGCGAAGGCGGCGGCCAGGTCGGCGGCGGCGAGGTCGGGGCAGTCGCTGCCGATCAGCAGCGCCGTCGCGGCCTGCTGCAACGCCTCCGCCAGCGCCGCGTGCATGCGCTGACCGAGGTCACCCTGGGCCTGGTCGCAGAGCTCCAGCGGCCAGCGCCCGGCGGCGCTGGCGAACGCCGGGTGGGTGCGGTCGGGTGCGCAGCACAGGCAGACGCGGGCGACGCCGGCGCTGCACGCGGTCTCCAGCGTGCGCTCGAGCAACCGCGCATGCAGGTCGGCCGCTGCCCCGGCACCGAGCGCCGGGATCAGGCGGGTCTTCACCGCGCCGGGCTCGGGCGCCTTGGCGAACACCAGCAGGCGGCGGTTGCCGGAGTCAGCCACGGTAGTAGCGCCGCGCCAGCCCGGCGGGGTCGGCGCCGACGGCGAAGGCGAACCGCAGCCGCCACATCAGCAGCACGGTGCGCAGGATGCCGTCGCGCTCCCAGCGCCGGCTCGAGGTGACCAGCGGGCCGGCCAGGCAGGCAGGCGG
>DATCZX010000343.1:0-3592 GCA_036525695.1 Gammaproteobacteria bacterium
CTCAGGTGAATCTGGGGGCGGTCAACGGGCGCAGGGCCCGGCCCTGGCCGCGCAGGAAGCGGATGAAGAACTCGAACAGCAGCAGCCGCGTGGTCTGGATCGAGACCACCAGCAACTCGAGGCTCAGCATCACCAGGTTGCCGAGCACCAGCATGACGATCTGGCCCGGCCCCCACGGGATCGCGGCAGCGAGCTGGACCGTGGCCAGCGAGAGGCCGGCATGCGCCAGCGCGAAGGCGCCGACCCGGGCGAACGACAGCGTGTTGACCAGCAGCCGCAGCAGCTGCTCGAACCACTCGACCAGCTCGCCGAGGAAGGCCAGCGGGCGCCCGTCGCGGAAGGCGGCGTGCAGCTGCTGTGCGCACCAGCCGCACCAGCCGAGCAGGCAGAGCAGGCCGAGCGGCGGCTGTGCCAGCCCCAGCACCGTGAGGAAGCCGAGCACGACGCCGCCCTGGGTGCGCCACCACGCCTCGACGCGCCCGCTCCACCAGGCCCCGAGCAGGTCGAGCAGCAGCCCGGCGACCAGCAGCAGCGCGCCGAACACCAGCGGCGGCAGCAGCACCGCCTGCGGGGCGCCGAGCGGGTGCAGCCAGAGCGCCGGCAGCAGGTCCTCGAGCCCGAACACGCTGCCGAAGACGAAGCCGAAGGCGGTCGCGCTGATCCCGCACGGGATCGCGATCCGTGCCAGCGGCTGGCGCCGGCGCCAGAGCAGGCCGGCGGCCAGGATCAGCAGGCCCTGGCCGACGTCGCCGAACATGTAGCCGAACAGCAGGGGGGCGACGATGCCGACCACCGGCGACGGGTCGGCCTCGCCCGCGCCGGGCACCCCGTAGAGCCGGGTCAGGAACTCGAACGGCACCGCCCAGCGCGGGTTGTCGAGGATCACCGGCGGTTCCAGGCCGGGCGGTGGCGGCGGGTGGCTGACCAGGGCACGGCAGCCGTCCCGTTGCAGCAGCGCGGCGAGGTCGCGCGCGGTGTCGCGCTCGGCCCAGCCGGTGATCCAGCCGAAACCGCCGGTGCCGTCCTGGCCGCGCCCCGTCTCCCAGGCCCAGCGCAGCCAGTGCAGCGCGCCGAGGTGACCCGGCAGCTGGTGGGCATGGGCGCGTTGCCCGAGCTCCGCGCGCAGCGTGGCGACGCTGCCACGCGCCTCGGCGAGGCGCTGCTCGAGCGCGCGCGCGGTCTGCCGGGGACCGGCCCGGGCCGGTTGCGGGACGAAGCGGCGCCCGTGCAGCTGCTCGGCGCGCTGCTGGGCGAGGTCGAGCTGCTCGCTGCGGCCGATCACCACGACGAAGTCACGCTCGGCCCCGGGCAGCAGCGTGTGCAGGGTGTCGGGCACGGGTTCGAGCAGGTGCCCGGCGGGCAGCATCAGCACGCGTGCGTCGAGGTGCGCTCGCGGGGCCAGCCCGAGGCGCGCGTCGAGCTGCGCACGGGCCAGGGCCTGCAGCCAGTCGAGTTGCAGCCCGAGCTCGAACACCGTGCGCTCGTGCTGCACCAGGGCCCCGATCAGGTCGCGGCACCCCGCCTCCCAGCCCTGCAACGCGGCCAGCGCCGCCTCGGCACGCGCCAGCGGGCGTGGCCCGCCGGCTGCCGGCGGTGCGCTGGCGGCGCTCGGCCAGTAGGCGCCGTAGCGCTCCGCGAACGCGGTGAACCGCTCCAGCAGCGACTCCACCCGGGCACGGTCCTGCCACTGCTCGTCGCCGCTGGCGCTGATCTCGACCCCGCGGGTGCGCGCCAGCGTCTGCAGGGCCGCGAGCAGGTCCTCGTAGGGACACAGCAGGCGGAACCAGAGGGCGGGGCGCGGGCGCAGCATCAGGCGGCCTCGTCGACCAGCATCCGCGGCAGGCGCCGGGCCAGTTCGCCCGCCAGCCGTCGCAGGTCGTCGGTGAACAGGCCGAGGTGCGCGAACAGCGCCGCGACGTGCAACGGCGTGCCGCGAAACACCGACAGCAGCCGCGCGCGTGCCGCCGGGCTGCCGGCGACCGCGACGTTGGCCAGCGCTCCGGCGAGGGGTCCCGCCTGCGGCGGGCAGCTGCCGGGCCAGAGGGAGAGCCAGTGCCCGCGCCAGGCGTCGGCCGGGTCGCGCTCCGGGTGGGCGAGCAGCGGTGCGGGGTCGGTCAGGCCCGTGCCGGACGGGCGGGGTTCCCCTGGCCGCACCCACGGCGCCAGTGCCGGGTCCAGCTCCATCCAGGGCAGCGGGTTGCCGCCCTGGCGCAGGTACTCGAGCGGGGCGAGGTCGGTCAAGCGGCCCAGCCAGAGGGTCGCGGGCCGCCATGCCGGCGCCAGCCAGCCGGCGACCTCGGCGAGGTAGCGACGCTGACTGGCGCGCAACTTGATCTCGACCTCGTCGACGCTGTCGCTGTCGGCGACGTTGCGCAACCAGGGCCGCAGCCCGGTGCCGCGGGCCTGCAGCAGGCAGTCGGTGCGATCGCGGGCCTCGCCGAGGCGCCGCCAGTCGAGGGCCGTCGGCAGCCGCGCGTGGCGCGCGTGGATCCGCGTCAGCGCGAAAGCGAGCGGCGGGACCGCGCTCACTCGTCGCTCCCGGTCAGCGCCGCGGCCAGCTTGGCGACCGCCCGGCGGATCCGCTCCTCCTCGAGGTGCGGGTCGGGGTGGTCGCGCGGTCGGGTGCCCTCGGCGAGATGCGCATCGAGGCGCCGTTCACGCTGGCGGCCGTGCTGCTCGTGCAGCACGACGACACGCTGGCGGGCGCGCAGACGGACGCGCTGTGCCGCTTCGCGCGCCGCCTCGAGTTCCTGCTTCGCCTGCTCCTCGCAGCGGGCGACCGCCTGAGTCGCGTCGCGCTCCGCGGCGAGGACGCGGTTGATCGCCTCCTGGACGATCGTGTCGTGCTTGCCATCCGTTGCCATGCTGCTACCGAGCCCTGTCGCCTGGGCGCTGGATCGTATGCCAGCAGATCGCTGCCTGGTCCGTTCCAGGTCCCGTGGAACGCAACTCGACTCTACGTAGACCGCAACGCGGGTGCAAGGGTGTCACCCGCGCGCCGGCACCTGGATTGTCATCGGGGTCGAGACTTGGTAAGTTCCAGCCACGCACGATTACATCATCGACCCTGGCACCCAACAGATCAGGGCGAAATAAACGAACGAGGTGCGGCATGGGGCAGGAGTACAGGGGCGACGACGCCTTGGTCGAGAAACCGGCGCGTCCACACCCGCAGGCGGGCATCGAACCCGCAGCCACCATGGTGGACCGGCAGCAGCAGGCGACGCCTCGCGGCGCCTCGCTGGCGCAACGCGCAACGATGGCGCTGAGCGTGTTGCTGGTCGTCTCGGCCCTGGCCGCGGCGACCAGCCTGGTCGAACTCGACAACATCCACGACCACGCCGCCGAGGCGATCGAGCGCGTGCTGCCGACAGCCCAGGACCGGCACCGCAAGGCGGTCGATGCGGCCAGCCTGTTCGCCGCCTACCACGAGCTGCTGCACGGCCATGATCAAAACGGCCACCAGCACACGAATGCGGGCGACCCCGACCACCGTCAGCACAGCATCCTGCGCCAGGTCGTGCTGCGCGCGGGCTCGCTGCAGCAGCTGCTGCCGGCCGAGAATGCGCACGTCCTCGACGAGGTGGTCTCG
>DATCZX010000344.1:0-7578 GCA_036525695.1 Gammaproteobacteria bacterium
GGTGCCGGTCTTGTCGAACACCACGCGCCCGGCGCCGGCCAGCGCCTCGAGCGCGGCACCGCTCTTGACCAGCACGCCGTGGCGCGCGCCGACCCCGGCGGCCACCGCGATCGCCATCGGCGTGGCCATGCCGAAGGCGCACGGGCAGGTGACGATCAGCACCGCCACCGCGGCCATCAGCGCCGGCTCGCCGCCGCCGCCGAAGGCCAGCCAGCCGGCCAGCGTCAGCCCGGCCAGGCCGAGGGTCACGGCGACGAACCACGGCACGATGCGGTCGGCGAGGCGCTGCACCGGCGCCTTCGAGGCCTGGGCCGTCTCGACCAGGCGCACGATGCGGCCGAGCGCGGTGTCGCCGAGCACCTGCTCGACCGCCAGCACGATGCTGCCGTCGAGGTTCAGCGTGCCGGCGTAGACGCGGTCGCCCGGGCCCTTCGCCCGCGGCGCCGACTCGCCGCTGAGCAGCGCCTCGTCGACGCTGGTGGTGCCGTCCAGCACGCGCCCGTCGACCGGCACCTGGCCGCCGGGCCTGACCCGCACCTGCTGCCCGGGGCGCAGCGCGCGCACCGCGACGCTGCGCTCGCCGCCCGCCTCGACCAGCGTCGCCACCTTCGGTTGCAGCTCCATCAGGCGGTAGGTCGACGACAGCGCCTGGCGCCGCGACAGCGCCTCCAGGTGCCGCCCGACCAGGATCACGAACAGGAAGTTGACCACCGTGTCGAAGTAGACCTCGGTGGCCGCGCTGCCGTAGAGCATCGCCCAGGTCGAGTAGCCCCAGGTCGCGCCGGCGCCGATGGCGATCGGCAGGTCCATGGTCAGGTAGCCGCGGCGCAGGCCGGCCAGCGCGCCGTGCAGGAACGGCCAGCCGGCGTAGAGCAGCGTCGGCGTGGCCAGCGCCCAGCCGGCCCAGTGCAGCAGCGCGCGGTGCTCGCCCTGGTCGGCGCCGCTGTACAGCGCGATCGAGATCCATAGCAGGTTCATCATCGCGAAGCCGGCGAACGCCAGCCGGTACAGGCGCGCCCGCTGCTCGCGCAGCAGCCGGCCCTCGGCCGCCTCGGCGTCGAACGGGATGGCGACGTAGCCGATCGCGGCGAGCGCGCGCAGCAGGTCCGACAGCGCCAGGCGCGCCGGGTCCCAGCGCAGGTGCAGGCGGCGCGCCGCCAGGTTGACCTGGGCGCCGACGACCCCCGGCAGGCGCTCCAGCCGCCGCTCGATCAGCCAGACGCAGGCGGCGCAGTGGATCCCCTCGACCAGCAGCTCGGCCTCGCGCTCGCTGCCGACCCAGCGCACGCAACCGGCCTGCACCTCGTCGAGGTCGTAGACCGCGAAGTCGTCCTCGGCGGCCGGCGGCGGGGCCAGCGCGCCGGCGTCGCGGGCGCGCGGGTAGAAGGCCTCGAGCCCGGCCTCGTGGATCGCCAGGCAGACCGCGCGGCAGCCCGGGCAGCAGAAGCTGCGCTGGCTGCCGGCGACGCGCGCCGGCCACTCCTCGGTCAGCGCCAGCCCGCAGTGGAAGCAGCTGGCGGCGGGCGTTGTTGGTGCCGCGGCACTCATCGGCGCGGTGACGCCGCCGGGGGCCGGCGGGCGCAACGCCTAGCGGCCCGCCGGGATGCGCCCACGGCCGGCGGTCGGCGGCTGCGCCGGGCGCACAACCGTCACCCCTTCTGCACGACGATGCGCCGGACGATGTCGTAGACCCGGTCGCCGGCGCGCAGCTGCACGATCAGGTCCCAGATCCCGGGCAGCGGGAAGCTGACCTCGACGCTGGCGATGCCGGGCGCGCCGGCGGCCATCACCGCGCTGAAGTCGGCCGCGGCGTCCGCCGGGCGGTAGACGAACAGCTCGGCGTGGTCGGCACGCACCGGCAGGCCGCGCTCGTCGATCGCCGCCACGCGCAGGCTGACCGGCAGGCCGAGCTGGATCTGCTGCGGCAGGTCCAGCTGCACCTGCCAGCCCTGCGGCTCGGCCAGCTTGCGCGCCGCGCGCGCCTCGGCCAGGTTGCGGCCGCGCTCGTAGTAGTCCTCGACCACCAGGCCGGGGCTGGTCACCACCGCGAGCGTCACCATCACCAGGTTGGCCAGCACCACCACCACCACCAGGCCGATCCA
The DNA here is from genome assembly GCA_036525695.1 of Gammaproteobacteria bacterium. Classification (GTDB taxonomy): domain Bacteria; phylum Pseudomonadota; class Gammaproteobacteria; order QNFN01; family QNFN01; genus DATCZX01. Next base: position 2,103 of record DATCZX010000344.1, read on the forward strand.
GCCGCGCACCCACGGGTTGCGCCACGCGGACTGCGCGCTGCGGCGGCTCGGCAGCGCGGGACCCTGGCCGGGCATCGCGGCAGGCTCTGCTGGCTTGGCGTGAGGGGGCGTTTCGTCGGTCATCGGGTCGGTCATCGGGGCGGTGGCGCGGCGCTCAGCGCGGGCCGACGAACACGCTCTCGGTGCGGGTCAGCACCTCGGGGCGCTCGAGCGCGGTGACCTCGAAGGCGATGGCGCTGAGCTCGGTCGCGAGCCGCTCCCGCGGCACGCGGGCATACACCGCGAGCGTGCCGACCCTGCCGGAGTCGACCCGGATCGGCTCGTCGGCGCCGTTCAGCTCGAGCCCGGGCGGGCCCTCGGCACGGATCGCGACGTGCAGCGGGGCGTCGGTCTTGTTCAGCACCTTGAGCGTGTACTTGTTCTGCACCGAGCCGTCGCGCTGCAGCACGAACAGCGGCTGGCGCTCGTGCAGCACGTTCAGTTCGAGCGTCGACAGCGTGCTCAGGCCGTAGACGATCCCGGCCAGCGCCAGCGACATGATCAGCGCGTAGACCAGCACCCGCGGCCGCTGCCACAGCACCGGCAGGCGCTGGCCCTCGAGCTCCTCGAGCGAGGAGTAGCGGATCAGCCCGCGCGGGCGGCCGACCTTGTCCATCACCGCGTTGCAGGCGTCGATGCACAGCGCGCAGGTGATGCACCCCTCCTGCTGGCCGTGGCGGATGTCGATGCCGGTCGGGCAGACCGCGACGCACTGCCTGCAGTCGATGCAGTCGCCCTGCGCGCCCTGCGCCGCCCCGCCCCGGCGCACGCGGCCGCGGGGTTCGCCGCGCTCCAGGTCGTAGGTCGGCAGCACCGTGGTCTTGTCGTACATCACCCCCTGCAGGCGGGCGTACGGGCAGAGCCAGAAGCAGACCTGCTCGCGCATGTGGCCGGCGAAGACGTAGGTGAAGGCGGTGTAGACGGCGATGGTGACGTAGGCCACCGGCGGCAGCTCGAGGCGGAACAGCTGCCCCCACATGGCCCAGGCGTCGGTGAACCAGGCGATGAAGCTGACCCCGGTGAACGCGCCGAGCAGCAACCAGATCAGGTGCTTGGGCAGCTTGACCCGCAACTGGGCCAGCAGTGGAGCCTGGTCGAGCTGGCGACGCGCCTGCGGCGGCCCCTCGAACTTCTCCTCGATCCAGGTGAACAGGTCGGTCCAGACGGTCTGGAAGCAGAAGTAGCCGCACCAGACGCGCCCGGCGGTGGCGGTGACCACGGCCAGCAGGATGGCGAAGAACAGCAGCAGCAGCGACAGCATCCAGAAGTCCTGCGGCAGCACGGTCGCGCCGAAGATGTGGTACTGCCGGTTGGGGATGTCGAACAGCACCGCCTGGCGCTCACCCCAGCGCAGGTAGGGACCGAACAGGTAGACCAGCCAGACGCAGCTCGCGAGCCACTTCAGGTTGCGGAAACGTCCCGGCACGCGCTTGGCGTGGATCGTCTCCTTGCCGGTGTTGACATGCCAGTAGCCCGCCTCCTCGTAGAGGTCGTCGAGGTGCTGCTGGATGCCCTGCGTGCTCTGCTCCACGGGGTGCTCCGATGGTCCTGCTGGCGTGGATTCGGACCCTGCTGTCAGCCGCGGGGTTCACCTCCCGCGATCAGCATTGGCATATTACCAGTTACTGAATTAATCGGGCCGTGAAGAGGGGGACCTGCCCCCTCTGCGCACGGCCCGCTTCAACGGCCGGCGTGGCGCCGGTGCTGCCGCCGGAGCAACGGGCGCACCGGGTGCGCCAGGGAGGTCACGCTGGCCAAGGCCCCGGCGCCCGGCTCACTGGCCGCCGCCGAAGCGGTGCACGTAGACCGCGAGCTTGTTGATCTCGACCGGGGTCAGGGCGTCCTTGAACGACGGCATCACCGCGTCGCGGCTCTGCGGGTCGGAGGCGTCGTTGACCCCGTGGGCGATGGTGTGGCGGATCGCCTCGGGGGTGCCGGCGAAGCGCCAGATGCCGTCGGTCAGGTCCGGCGCGCCGAGCAGCTGGTTGCCCTTGCCGTCCATGCCGTGGCAGGCGAAGCAGGCCCCGGCCCCCATGAAGATCTCGCGCCCGGGGGCGTGCTCCTTGCCCTGCGACAGGCCGGCGACGTAGGTGGTCAGGTCGTCGATCTGCTGCGCGCTGAAGCGGGCCGCGTGGGCCGGCATCATGCCGCGGCGGCCGAGGGTGATCGACTCGACCAGCTTGTCGACGCTGCCGCCGAAGAGCCAGTCGTCGTCGGCCAGCACCGGGTAGCCCGGGTTGCCCTGGCCGCCGGCGCCGTGGCACGGCGCGCAGCGGTCGCCGAACAGCACCTTGGCCGAGGCCTCGGTGTAGTTGGCCAGCTCGCGGTCGGCGAGGATCGCCGCGGCGTCGAGCGTGGCCAGCTTCGCCTCGTAGGGGCCACGGATCACCTCGAGCTCGGCCTGGCCGGCCTTGTACTCGCCGATCGAGGTCCAGCCGAGCACGCCCTTGGTGTGGCTGTTCAGCAGCGGCACCATCGGGTAGAGGATTCCGTAGATGACCACGAAGATCCAGCTGGCATGGAAGGCGATGGTCCACCAGCGCGGCGGCGGGTTGGTCAGCTCGCGCAGGTTGTCGTCCCAGACGTGGCCCGTGTCGGGGGCGTCGTACGGGTTGCTCTTGTCGTTCATCGCTTGTCTCCGGACCCCAAGGTCTCGTCGTCGTCCAGCGGGATGTGCCGCTGCGCCTCGAACCGCTCGCGGTTCTTCGGCCGCAGGACGTGGAAGTAGAGACCCACCATCAGCAGGAACACGACCACGGTCAGGCCCAGGCCGACCCAGTCCTGCGCCGTCAGCGCCGCCCAGTCGGTGGCGAAGTAATCGCGCAGGTTACTCACGGTAGTCGCGACCCGGGCGGAACTCGACCATCGTGCCGAGCACCTGCAGGTAGGCGACCAGCGCGTCCATCTCGGTCTTGCCGGCGACGCCGGCGGCGGCCGCGGCGATGTCGGCGTCGGTGTACGGCACGCCGAGGCGGCGCATCGCGCGCATCCGCGCCTGCACGCCGGCGCCGTCGACGCCGGCCGCGTCGAGCCACGGGTAGTTCGGCATCACCGACTCGGGCACCACCGCGCGCGGCTGGCGCAGGTGCTGGCGGTGCCACTCGTCGGAGTACTTGGCGCCGACCCGGGCCAGGTCCGGCCCGGTCCGCTTCGAGCCCCACTGGAACGGGTGGTCGTACTTCGACTCGACCGCCAGCGAGTAGTGCCCGTAGCGCTCGCGCTCGTCGCGGAACGGCCGGATCATCTGCGAGTGGCACAGGTAGCAGCCCTCGCGCTGGTAGACGTCGCGGCCGGCCAGCTCGAGGCCGGTGTAGGGGCGCACGCCGTCGCCCGGTTTCCAGTCGGCCAGCGCCTGGCCCTCCTGGCGCTGCCAGGTCAGCTCCGGGTACTTGCTGTCCTCGAAGGTGCTGTCGAGGTAGAACAGCGGCACGATCTCGACGATGCCGCCGACCGACACCACCAGCGCGGTCATCAGCGTCAGCGCCAGGATGTTCTTCTCCATGAACTGCTGGAAGCGGCCCGACTGCGGGTTTTCCGATGCCATCGCGTTACCCTCCTGTCAGGCGCCGGCCGGCGCGGTGCCGGTGGCGCCGACGCGACCCTGCGCCGAGGCCCGGCGCACGGTCATCACCACGTTGTAGAGCATCACGCAGGCGCCGAAGACCACGAACAGGCCGCCGACCACGCGCATCACGTAGTACGGGTGCATCGACTGCACCGACTCGGCGAAGGTGTAGGCGAGCGTGCCGTACTCGTCGTAGGCCCGCCACATCAGCCCCTGCATGATCCCCGAGACCCACATCGCGACGATGTAGATGCAGGCGCCGATGGTGGTCAGCCAGAAGTGCATGTTGACCAGCTTGGTCGAGTACATCTCGGTGTTCCAGAGCCGGGTGACCAGGTGGTAGAGCGCGCCGACGGCGACCATCAGCACCCAGCCGAGCGCCCCGGAGTGGACGTGGCCGATGGTCCAGTCGGTGTAGTGCGACAGCGCGTTGACCGTCTTCAGCGACATCACCGGGCCCTCGAAGGTGGACATCGCGTAGAACGCCAGCGAGGCGATCAGGAAGCGCATCACGTAGTCGGTGCGCAGCCTGTCCCAGGCGCCGGACAGCGTCATCATGCCGTTCACCGCGCCGCCCCAGGACGGGATGATCATCGCCAGCGAGATCGCCGCGCCGAGCGAGCCGGTCCAGTCCGGCAGCGCGGTGTACTGCAGGTGGTGCGCGCCGAGCCAGACGTAGCCGAAGGTCAGCGCCCAGAAGTGGATCACCGACAGCCGGTACGAGTAGACCGGGCGGTTGGCCTGCTTCGGCACGAAGTAGTACATGATGCCGAGGAAGCCGGCGGTCAGGTAGAAGCCGACCGCGTTGTGCCCGTACCACCACTGGATCATCGCGTCCTGGACCCCGGAGAAGAGCGAGTAGGACTTGAACAGCGAGACCGGGATCGCCAGCGAGTTGACCACGTGCAGGTAGGTGATCATCACCAGCATGGCGAGGAAGAACCAGTTCGACACATATATATGTGACGACTTGCGGTTGGCGATGGTCAGCACGAAGTTGAACAGGTAGGAGAGCCAGACCACCGCGATCAGGATGTCGATCGGCCACTCGAGCTCGGCGTACTCCTTGCTCTGGGTCAGGCCCAGCGGCAGCGTGATCACCGCCAGCACGATCACCGTGTTCCAGCCCCAGAAGGTGAACCAGGCCAGCTTCGAGCTCCACAGCGCGGTGCCGCAGGTGCGCTGCACGCTGTAGAACGAGGTCGCCATCAGCGTGCACCCGCCGAAGGCGAAGATCACCGCGTTGGTGTGCAGCGGCCGCAGGCGGCCGAAGCTGAGGTAGGGGCTGTCCAGGTTCAGGGCCGGCCAGGCCAGCTCGGCGGCGATGTAGACGCCGACCAGCGTCCCGACGACGAGGTAGACGATCGCCATGATCGAGAACCAGCGCACGACCTCGAAGTCGTAGGTTCTCTCGGCTTGCTGGTAATCCACGTGGATGCTCCTCGGTCAGGTGATGTCCGAACAGTAGCAGAAGCGGCCGCCGCAGCGGTCGAACCGGCGCGCGAGGGGAGTGCGGGAACGCTGTTCCATCAGCTTTTTTCCTCCCTGTGACGCGGCAAATATATCGTCTGGTTGTGGTTTTTCGAATTGACCCAGATCAGTTTTGGTGCACCACAGCATCGTCCCGCGGCGAATTATTCCGGACTGTTCATCGCCCGCTCAATAAGTACAATTGCGTCCCCACCGCGTGAGCCGTGGCGAACCACGAGGCCGAACATGAGCGATTACAACCTGTTCACGTCCGAATCGGTGTCCGAGGGACACCCGGACAAGATGGCGGACCAGATCTCCGACGCGGTACTGGACGCGATCCTGAGAGATGATCGCAATGCCCGGGTGGCAGTGGAAACGATGGTTAAAACCGGCATGGCG
>DATCZX010000345.1:0-4873 GCA_036525695.1 Gammaproteobacteria bacterium
AGCTGGTCGCAGCCGATGCCGGTGTGGCGATCGGCCAGCCGGTGCACCGTGGCCTGGTCGAGCGCCACCTGCTGGCGCACGCCGTCGACGACGACGAAGTCGTTGCCGAGACCGTGCATCTTGTGGAAGCGCAGGCGCATGCCGGCAGCTTACGCCGGCGCCCACGGGTTGCAACCGCCCCAGGTCAGGTAGCGCGAGGATAGGCCCCGCGTGCCGGCCAGGCCGCCTGCCGCAGCGCCGGCCGTCCGGCGCGGTTCGCCGCCGCCTACCCGGGCAGCCGCTGCTCGCCGCGCATCAGGTCGTCGAGGGTCTCGCGGGCGCGGGCCAGGTGCGTGCGCTGGCCGTCCACCAGCACCTCGGCCGCGCGCGGCCGGGTGTTGTAGTTGGAGCTCATCGCGAAGCCGTAGGCCCCGGCGCCGCGCACCGCCAGCAGGTCGCCCGGCTGCAGCGCCAGTTCACGCTCCTTGCCGAGGAAGTCACCGGTCTCGCACACCGGGCCGACCACGTCGTAGAGGCGCGGCGCCGCGGCGCGCGGCAGCACCGGCTCGATCGCCATCCAGGCCTGGTACAGCGCGGGCCGGATCAGGTCGTTCATCGCCGCGTCGACGATCGCGAAGGCGCGCTCGGGCGCCTCCTTCAGGTACTCGACCCGGGTCAGCAGCACGCCGGCGTTGCCGACGATCGCCCGCCCCGGCTCGAGCAGCAGCTCGAGTTCGCGGCCGGCCAGCAGCGGGCGCAGCGCGGCGACGTAGGCGGCCGGTTCGGGCGGCACCTCGTCGCGGTAGCGGATGCCGAGGCCACCGCCGAGATCGAGGTGCTCGAGCCGGATCCCGGCACCGGCGAGGCGGTCGACCAGCGACAGCACCCGGGCCAGGGCGTCGGTGAACGGCGCCAGCCCGGTCAGCTGCGAGCCGATGTGGCAGTCGATCCCGCTCACCTGCACGTGCTCCAGCGCCGCCGCGTGCAGGTAGAGCGCGTAGGCGGCCTCGACGTCGATGCCGAACTTGTTCTCGCGCAGGCCGGTGGCGATGTACGGGTGGGTGCCGGCATCGACGTCCGGGTTGACCCGCAGCGACACCGGCGCGCGCGTGCCGGCCGCGGCGGCGACGGCGTCGAGCCGCTCGAGCTCGGCCGCCGACTCGACGTTGAAGCAGCGGATCCCGGCCGCCAGCGCCGCGGCCAGCTCGTCGGCGCGCTTGCCGACGCCGGAGAAGACCACCTTGCGCGGGTCGCCGCCGGCACGCAGCACGCGCTCGAGCTCGCCCCCGGAGACGATGTCGAAACCGGAACCGAGGCGCGCGAGCACGTCGAGCACGGCCAGGTTCGAGTTGGCCTTGACCGCGTAGCAGACCAGGTGCGGCAGGCCCGCCAGCGCGCTGTCGAAGGCGCGCCAGTGGCGCTCCAGCGTGGCCCGCGAGTAGACGTAGCACGGGGTGCCGAACTGCTCGGCGATGCGCTCGAGCGGCACGTCCTCGGCGTACAGCCGGCCGTCCCGGCGGGAGAAGTGGTCCATCCGCGGCTACCCGGCCTGGCGCGTCGGCGGGGCGTCGTCGGGCAGGTAGAGGCGTCCCTTCTGGCCGCAGCCGGCCAGCAGCAGGCCGCACAGGAGCAGCGACAGCAGCGGGGCGAACAGGCGCGTCTTGGGCATGGCGTCGCAGTATAGCGGCGGCCCCGCGCGCGGGACAGGTCACGGGGGCTATGGCATCATCCGGGCGATTCCGCGCCTGGCGCGCGCCGGGTCCCTGTTCAAGCTCGCGCTAGAGGACGCTCGTGCGGCTACGCACCCACATCCTGCTCTGGGCACTGCTGGCAGCGGTCTTGCCGGTCGCGCTGCTTGGCGCCGCGGCCAGCGGCTACCTCGAGGAACGCTTCCACCGCGAGCTCGGCGACCAGGTCGACGTCAGCCTGCGCAGCGCGCTGTCCGCGATCGAGCGCCAGCTGGTCAGCGAGCGCGAGATGCTGCGCCGGCTGGCCCAGGTGCCGCCGCTGGCCGCCTACCTGCCGGTCCTCGAGGCGTCCGGACGCGGCTGGCGCCACCCCTTCTACCAGCCCACCACCGCGCGCCTGGTCGGCTTCCTCGAGTCGTTCCAGCTGCCGGTCGCCACCTTCAACCTGCTGCGCGTGATCGACCCCGCCGGGCGCACGCTGGTCAAGCTGCGCGGGGAACGCCACGTGCCGGCCGATTTCCTCGGCCTCGACGGCCTGCCCTACCCGGAGGAGGAGTTCGCCGACCGCGCCTTCGTCACCCGGCTCGAACCGCTCCCCGCCGGCAAGGTCGGGTTCCTCGAGCTGCCGCACAACCGCCGCGGGCTGAACCCGCCGCAGCGGCTGCCGATGCTCGACGCCGTGGTGCCGCTGGAGCAGCAGGGGCGGCGCGCCGGCTACCTCGCGGCGACCACCTGGGGGGTCCACGTCGACCGCGCGCTCGAGCTGGTGCCGCGGCTGTTCGGCGCCCGCCTGCTGATCGCCGAGCTCGACGCCGACGAGCCCGGTCGCCACGGCCTGCTGCTCTACGACGACGCGCTCGAGCTGCGCTTCACCGACCAGGGCCGCCCGCCGCAACGGCTGGCCGAGGTCTACCCGGCCGCGGTGCAGCAGCGGCTGGAGAGCGGCGGCACCGGCCGCTGGGAGCAGGCCGAGGGCGACCGGGCCTGGTTCAAGGTCGAGCTCTACCCCTACCCGGACCGGCTGACCCGCTGGGTGCTGGCGGCGCACATCGACCGCGCCGAGCTGGCCGCGCCGTTCGCCCGGCTGCGCCTGGTGCTGGTGGCCAGCGCGCTGCTGGCATTGCTGCTGAGCCTGGCGCTGGCGCAATGGGGCGCGCGCCAGGTGGCGGCGCCGGTCGACCGCCTGGCGCGGCACCTCGAGGCCTACGCCGACGGTGCCAGCCAGCGCCGCGCCGCGGTCGCCGGGGTCGCCGAGCTGCAGCGCCTGGGCGGCTCGTTCAACTACATGGCGGACACGCTCGAGCGCGCCGCCGCGGCGCGCGCGCGCGCCGAGCAGGAGCTGCAGCAGCACGCGCGGCTGGCCGGCATCGGGCGCATGGCCGCCGGCCTCGCGCACGAGATCAACAACCCGCTGAACAACGTCCTCGCCTACCTGAAGCTGGCCGAGCGCGGCCTGCCGGAGGGGGGCGCGGCGGCGCGCAGCGACCTGCACGCGGCGCGCGACGAGGCGCTGCGCGCGGCGGCGATCATCCGCGGCGTGCTCGACTTCGCCCGCCAGGGGGCGCCGCTGCGCGCCCCGTTCGCGGTCGGCGACTGGCTCGCGGCCGGGGTCGCCGCGGTCGGCGCCGAGGCCGCCCAGCACCGCGTCGGCATCGACCTCGACGACCGCTGCCCCGGCGTCAGCTGCGACGGCGACCGCGGCCAGCTGCTGCAGGCGCTGGTCAACCTGCTGCGCAACGCGGTCCAGGCCAGCCCCGAGGGTGGTACCGTGTCGCTGATGGCCGAAGACGACGGAGAGTGGCTGCAGGTGACGGTGCGCGACCACGGCGCGGGTCTCGCCGCCGAGGCGCGGGAACGGCTGTTCGAGCCGTTCTACACCAGCAAGCCGGTCGGTGTCGGTACCGGCCTCGGCCTGGCAGTCAGCCTCGGCCTGGTCGAGCAGCACGGCGGCAGCCTGGCGCTCGAGAACCACCCCGAAGGGGGCGTCGAGGCGCGCCTGCGCGTGCCGCTGGCCGCTCCCGGAGGGCCCGCGTGAGCCCCCCCGAGGTGCTGTTCGTCGACGACGACCCGCGCGCCGGCGAGCTGGTGCAGCGCTTCTGCGCCGGGCGCGAGTTCGACCTGTCGGTGTTCCGCGAGCCGCAGCAGGCGCTGCAGCGCTTCCGCGCCCACGGCGCCGACCTGGTGGTGACCGACCTGAAGATGGCCGGGATGAGCGGGCTCGAGCTGCTGCGCGCGCTGCGCGCCGCCGACGGCGAGGTCCCGGTGATCGTGATCACCGCCTTCGCCAGCGTCGACAGCGCGGTCGAGGCGCTGCGCCTCGGCGCGGTCGACTTCCTGAAGAAGCCCTACGACATGGAGGAGCTGGTGCGGCTGGTCGAGCGCACGCTGGAGCACCGCCGCCTGCTGGCCGAGAACCGGCTGCTGCGCAACGAGCTCGGCGCGGTGCGCCGCGCGCGGGCACTGATCGGCGCCAGCCCGGCGATCGACGCGGTGCGCGCGCTGCTGCGGCGGATCGCCGCGGTGCGCTGCCACGTGGTGATCAGCGGCGAGTCCGGCACCGGCAAGGAGCTCGCGGCCCGCGCGATCCACGACGAGGGGCCGGATGCCGACCGCCCCTTCGTGGTCATCGACTGCGGCGCGCTCAGCGACAGCCTGCTCGAGAGCGAGCTGTTCGGGCACGAGAAGGGGGCCTTCACCGGGGCGACGCAGACCCGGCGCGGGCTGTTCGAGACCGCCAGCGGCGGCACCGTGCTGCTCGACGAGATCGGCAACATCTCGGCGGCGATGCAGGCCAAGCTGCTGCGCGTGGTGCAGGAGCAGCAGCTGACCCGGGTCGGCGGCGTGCGCCCGATCGAGATCGACGTGCGCTGCATCGCCGCCAGTCACCGCGACCTGGCCACGCTGGTCGCCGCCGGCGAGTTCCGCCACGACCTCTACCACCGCCTGAACGTGCTGCAGTTGCGCATGCCGGCGCTGCGCGAGCACGCCGAGGACATCCCGCTGCTGGTGCGCCACTTCGTCGCGGCGTTCAACGCCCGCCACGGCACCGCGCTGGAGGGGTTCGACAGCGACGACCTGCGCCGCCTGCAGGCGCGTGACTGGCCAGGCAACGTGCGCGAGTTGCGCAACCTGATCGAGCGCCACTGCGCGCTGGCCGACGGGCCGCGGTTGCGGCTCGACCTGCCCGGGCTGGACGACGCCGCGGC
>DATCZX010000346.1:0-6454 GCA_036525695.1 Gammaproteobacteria bacterium
CCGGTGTCCCAGCAACGGCCGTTGCAGCGTGCCCCAGTCGAGCGCATCGCGCAGAAAAGCAGCCGTCTTGTCCGCCATGGCCGGCAGAACCGGCGCCAGGTAGATCGCCAACACGCGGAACAGGTTGAGCCCGGTGCTGCACACCTGCTGAACGCGCGCGGCCTTATCGGCCTGCTTTGCCAGTTGCCAGGGTTTTTCCTGGTCGATGTACTGGTTGGCGCGGTCGGCCAGCGCCATGATCTCGCGCATCGCCTTGCCGTACTCGCGCCCCTCGTAGGCGGCGGCGATGCTGTCGCCGGCGGCGACGAAGTCGGCGAACAGCTGCGGTTCGTCGAGGGCGTCGGCGAGCCGGCCGGCGAAGCGCTTGCTGACGAAGCCGGCGCAGCGGCTGGCGATGTTGACCACCTTGCCGACCAGGTCGGCGTTGACCCGCTGGACGAAGTCGTCGAGGTTCAGGTCGAGGTCGTCGATGCCGTTGCCGAGCTTGGTCGCGAAGTAGTAGCGCAGGTAGGCCGGGTCGAGGTGGTCGAGGTAGCTGCGCGCCATGATGAAGGTGCCGCGGGACTTCGACATCTTCAGCCCGTTGACGGTCAGGAAGCCGTGGCAGAACACCGCGTCGGGCAGCCGGAAGCCGGCGCCGTGCAGCATCGCCGGCCAGAACAGCGTGTGGAAGTAGGCGATGTCCTTGCCGATGAAGTGGTAGAGCTCGGTGCCGGCGCGGGCGGCGGCGTCGCGCTCCCAGTAGCTGGCGAAGTCGAGGTCGTCGCGCAGGCCGCACAGGTGGCGGAAGCTGCCCATGTAGCCGATCGGCGCGTCGAGCCAGACGTAGAAGTACTTGCCCGGCTGGTCGGGGATCTCGAAGCCGAAGTAGGGGGCGTCGCGCGAGATGTCCCAGTCCTGCAGGCCGGCGTCGAACCACTCGTCGAGCTTGGCGGCGATGGCCGGCTGGATCGCCGGGTGGGCACCGGCGGACTCGCCGCCGATCCAGCCGCGCAGCAGCGCCTCGAAGTCGCCGAGCTGGAAGAAGAAGTGCTCGGACTCCTTCTGCACCGGCGTCGCCCCGGAGAGCGCCGAGACCGGGTTCTGCAGGTCGTTCGGGCTGTAGGTCGCGCCGCAGCTCTCGCAGCTGTCGCCGTACTGCTCCTCGGCGCCGCAGCGCGGGCAGGTGCCCTTGATGAAGCGGTCGGGCAGGAACATCTGCTTGACCGGGTCGAACGCCTGCGAGATGGTCCGCCGCGCGATGTGCCCGGCGTCCCGCAGCCGCGCGTAGATCAGCTCGGCGCACTCGCGGTTCTCGTCCGAGTGGGTCGAGTGGTAGTTGTCGAACTCGATGCCGAAGGCGGCGAAGTCGGCGCGGTGCTCGATGCCGATGCGGTCGATCAGCGCCTCGGGGGCGATCCCCTCGGCCTGCGCGCGCAGCATGATCGGCGTGCCGTGGGCGTCGTCGGCGCAGACGTACAGGCAGTCGTGCCCGCGCATCTTCTGGAAGCGCACCCAGATGTCGGTCTGGATGTACTCGACCAGGTGGCCGATGTGGATCGGCCCGTTGGCGTAGGGCAGGGCCGAGGTGACGAGGATCTTGCGCCGGGCGTCGCTCATGGCTGCGCGTCTGCGGGTGCGGGAAGAGGCGGTAAGTTAGCAGGATGGGCCGGGACCCGCCAGCGCGGCGGCCCAGGAACTTCCGCCGCGCTGGCCGCTCTGACGGGGTACTGCAGCCGCGACCGGCTATCCCGGGAGGCGGGTACTGACGGCCGCGGCGGCTGGTGTAGAATCCGGCCCCTGACCCGCGCTGGACGCAGCGCCGAAATACCCTTTTTCCCCAAGGAGGTAGAGCAATGGCAGAACTGGCCAAGGCCCAGGTGGAGTCCGCGCTGGCGCGCATCATCGACCCGCACCTGGACAAGGACCTGGTCGCCGCCAAGGCCGTCAAGTCGATCGCCATCGACGGCGGCAAGGTCAAGGTGGAAGTGGTGCTCGGCTACCCGGCGCTCGGCTGGTGCGACAAGCTCGCGCTGCAGCTCGGCGACGAGGTGCGCAAGCTCGACGGCGTCACCGAGGTCGACATCGACATCAAGTCGAAGATCGCCGCGCACGCCGTGCAGAAGGGCGTCGAGCCGCTGAAGGGGGTCAAGAACGTGATCGCCGTCGCCTCCGGCAAGGGCGGCGTCGGCAAGTCGACCGTCGCGGTCAACCTGGCGCTGGCGCTGGCCGCCGAGGGCGCCACGGTCGGCATCATGGACGCGGACATCTACGGCCCGAGCCAGCCGCGCATGCTCGGCCTGTCGGGCCGCCCGGACTCCGAGGACGGCCAGAGCCTCGAGCCGATGGTCGCCTACAAGATCCAGTCGATGTCGATCGGCTACCTGGTCGACCAGGACACGCCGATGATCTGGCGCGGGCCGATGGTCACCCAGGCCCTCGACCAGCTGATCCACGAGACCAACTGGAAGGACGTCGACTACCTGATCATCGACCTGCCGCCGGGCACCGGTGACGTGCAGCTGACGCTGGCGCAGAAGATCCCGGTGTCGGGCGCGGTGATCGTCACCACGCCGCAGGAGATCGCCCTGCTCGACGCGCGCAAGGGTCTGAAGATGTTCGAGAAGGTCGAGGTCCCGGTGCTCGGCATCGTGGAGAACATGAGCACCCACGTGTGCAGCAGCTGCGGCCACGAGGAGCACATCTTCGGCGCCGGCGGCGGGCGCAAGATGGCCGACCAGTTCGACGTCACCTTCCTCGGTGCGCTGCCGCTGGACATGCGCATCCGCGAGGAGACCGACAACGGCCGCCCGACGGTGGTCGCCGAGCCGGAGAGCGTGATCGCGCAGAGCTACCGCGCGATCGCCCGGCGCGTCGCCGGGAAGCTGTCGCTGCAGGCGAAGAACTTCGCCGCGCGCTTCCCGAGCATCGTCATCGACAACGGCTGAGCGGGGAGGGCAGGACGGCATGGCGATCAAGTCCGACCGCTGGATCCGGCGGATGGCCACCGAGCACGGCATGATCGAGCCGTTCGAGCCCGGCCAGGTGCGCGAGAACGGCGGCGTCCGGGTGATCTCCTACGGCACCTCGAGCTACGGCTACGACGTGCGCTGCGCCGACGAGTTCAAGATCTTCACCAACATCAACTCGGCGGTGGTCGACCCGAAGCAGTTCGACGCCAACAGCTTCGTCGACCTGCAGCAGCCGGTCTGCATCATCCCGCCGAACTCGTTCGCGCTGGCGCGCACCGTCGAGTACTTCCGCATCCCGCGCAACGTGCTGACCGTGTGCCTGGGCAAGTCGACCTACGCGCGCTGCGGGATCATCGTCAACGTCACCCCGCTCGAGCCCGAGTGGGAGGGGCACGTGACGCTGGAGTTCTCCAACACCACCCCGCTGCCGGCGAAGATCTACGCCAACGAGGGCGTCGCCCAGGTGCTGTTCTTCGAGTCCGATGAGGTCTGCGAGACCTCGTACAAGGACCGCGGCGGCAAGTACCAGGGGCAGACCGGGGTCACCCTGCCGCACGCCTGAGGCCGCGGTATCCGGTTTCCGGCGTCACCTCCCGGGAACTGGAACGGCGGGACGCCGGATTGCGGCCCGGCTTAGACGCATATCCCTGTTCTCCCCGTAGGTTGGGCAAAGCGCAGCGTGCCCGACAAGGCTGTTCACGCAGGCATGTTGGGCACGCGTTGCTTTGCCCAACCTACATTCCGCGCGCCCCCGGATTACAATGGCGACCCCACGGGTTCCGCGACGGCCGTCACCGGGCGCGCCGGGCGCAAGCGCATGACAGAGCAGCAGACCTCCTACGACGACTGGGCCCGCAGCTGGCTGGAGAGCCAGCAGCAGGCGTGGCAGGCGCTGCTTCGGCAGGGCACGCCCGCGGCCGGCCTGGGCGACCCGGAGGCGGCCTTCGCCGATTGGCTGGGCGGCAGCGCGTCGCTCGGCGGTGACGTCGGCGCCCGCCTGGTGGCGCAGGCGCAGCAGTTCCTGCAGCTGGCGGAGGCGCTGGGCACGGTGCTCGCCGAGCCGCCGCCTGCGACCGGCGATGCGCAGGGCTGGCAAGCGCTGCTCGACACCACCTTCACCCGGCTGCGCACGGCGCTGGAGAGCGCCGACGCGGACCTGCCGGGGGGCACGCTCGGCGGCCTGCTGGACGCCTGGCAGCAGCTGACCGCGCGTATCGACCTGCCTGCGGGCAGCGCGGAGGCCCCTGCCGGCCCGGCCCAGGCGGCCTACCTGGCCGCGCTGCAGGCCTACGGCACGCGGCTGACGGCGATCCAGGCCGAGGCCCTCGAGCGCCTGCAGCGCGAGCTGGCCGAGCAGTTCGCCGCCGGCGGCCGCATCGGCAGCCTGCGCCAGCTCTACGACCTGTGGGTCGAGGCCAGCGAGGCGGTCTACGCCGAGCACGCGGTGACCGCGGAGTTCGCCGCCGGCCAGGCGGGCCTCGCGCACGCGCTGTGCCGGCTGCACCAGGCCGGCCAGGCGCAGGCCACGGCGACCCGCGACGGCCTGCTGCAGGGCGCCGCGGCGCTGCGCCGCGAACTGGAGCGGCTGCGCGACGAGCTGGCGCGCGCGCCGGCCGCGCCCAGGAGCGACGGCGATGGCTGAGCCCGGCGACGGCAACCCGTTCCGCCTGGACTCCGCGGCCCTGCTCGAGGAGGTCCAGCTGTTCCAGCGGCGCCTCGCCGAGGGGGTCGGCAAGCTGCGCGAGATCGGCGCGGTCGAGGTCGGCGCGACGCCGCGCGAGGCGCTCTACAGCGAGGGCAAGCTGACCCTGTACCGCTACGCGCCGGCGCGGCCGCGCCCGGAGCTCGGCCCGCTGCTGATCGTCTACGCGCTGGTCAACCGGCCGTACATGGTCGACCTGCAGCCGGACCGCTCGCTGCTGCGCGGGCTGCTCGACGCCGGCCTCGAGGTCTACCTGGTCGACTGGGGCTACCCCGACGCCGGCGACCGCGAGCTGACCCTGGACAGCTACGTCAACGGCTACCTGGCGCGCTGCGTCGACACGGTCTGCGCGCGCCACGGCGGGCGCCCGCTGAACCTGCTCGGCATCTGCCAGGGCGGCACGCTGAGCCTGTGCTACGCCGCGCTGCACCCGGAGCGGGTGGCGCGGCTGGTGACC
Source organism: Gammaproteobacteria bacterium (assembly GCA_036525695.1). Lineage (GTDB taxonomy): Bacteria > Pseudomonadota > Gammaproteobacteria > QNFN01 > QNFN01 > DATCZX01. The sequence continues at coordinate 5,111 of DATCZX010000346.1, forward strand.
ATGGTCACCCCGGTCGACTTCCAGACGCCCGACAACCTGCTCGGCCACTGGGCCCGCGAGCTCGACGTCGACCTGCTGGTCGACAGTCTCGGCAACGTGCCCGGCGAGTGGCTGAACTGGGTCTTCCTGGCGCTGAAGCCGTTCCGCCTGACCGGCAAGAAGTACGTCGACCTGCTCGACCTGTGCGACGACGCCGACCAGCTGCGCAACTTCCTGCGCATGGAGCGCTGGATCTTCGACAGCCCGGACCAGGCCGGCGAGGCGTTCCGCGAGTTCGTCAAGGCGTTCTACCAGCGCAACGCGCTGGTCGACGGCAGCCTGGAGCTCGGCGGCCGCCGGGTCGACCTGCGCGCGCTGAGCATGCCGCTGCTGAACGTCTACGCGACCGAGGACCACCTGGTGCCGCCGGCGGCGTCGCAGGCGCTGCGCGGGCTGGTCGGCTGCGACGACTACACCGAGTACGCGTTCCGCGGCGGCCACATCGGCATCTACGTCAGCAGCCGCGCGCGCGCGGTGCCCGGGCGCATCGCCGACTGGCTCGCCGCGCGCGCCGGGAGCGCGCCGTGAGCCGCGTGCTGGTGGTCGAGGACGAGGCGCCGATCCGCGAGATGGTGCAGTTCACGCTGGCGCGCGCCGGCCTCGAGCTGGTCGAGGCGGCGGACGCCGCGGCGGCGCGCGCGCTGCTCGCCGCCGGCGACATCGACCTGGTGCTGATCGACTGGATGCTGCCGGGCGAGTCGGGGCTGCAGCTGCTGAACGCGCTGAAGCGCGACCCGGCGACCGCGCGGCTGCCGGTGATCATGCTGACGGCGCGCAGCGAGAGCGCGGACAAGGTCGCCGCGCTCGAGGGCGGCGCCGACGACTACGTGACCAAGCCGTTCTCGCCGGCCGAGCTGACCGCGCGGATCCGCGCGGTGCTGCGCCGCGCCGGCGGCGAACCGCAGGCGGCCGGCGAACGGCTCGAATACGCCGGCATCGAGCTGGACGCCGCCGGGCACCGCATCGAGGCGGGCGGGCAGCGCCTCGAGCTCGGCCCGACCGAGTACCGGCTGCTCGAGTTCTTCCTGCGCCACCCGGACCGCGCCTACAGCCGCGCGCAGCTGCTCGACCGTGTCTGGGGCCGCGACGCGGTGCTCGAGGAGCGCACCGTCGACGTGCACATCCGGCGCCTGCGCGTGGCGCTGGCGCCGTCCGGCCACGACGCGCTGGTGCAGACCGTGCGCGGCTTCGGCTACCGCTTCTCCGCCGAGGCGCAGTGAACCCGGCCCGCTGGTGGCACGCGGAGCTGCTGGTGCTGGAACTGGCCGCCGTCCTCGGCCTGCTCGCCGGGCTGGCCAGCTCGGC
>DATCZX010000347.1:0-2192 GCA_036525695.1 Gammaproteobacteria bacterium
CAGGCGTTCGCACAACCCGGGCCACGAGTTCGCGTGTCGGAACAGCGCCCGGACGACCGCGAGGGAACCATGCACCGCGCCGACAACGCCGCGACCACCACCATCCGGCGACACGGGCTGCCCGATCCCGGGCTGCTGCCGGGCTGGCTACCCAGGCCGCTGAGCGGATGACCGGCGAGCCGGTCGACGAGCCTTCCGCAGTGGCCTCGCCGTGCGTGCGCCTGTGCACGCTCGACCAGCACGACGTCTGCGTCGGCTGCCTGCGCACGGTATCGGAGATCATGCGCTGGTCCGCAGCGAGCGACGCGGAGAAGCGCGCGATCCTCGCCCGCTGCCGCGAGCGCGCGGCGCGGCGCCCCCCCGGCTGGGTGCCGTAGCGCTCCGGCACACCGCCCGAGCGCCTCCCGTGCCGCCCCCGCACGCGCGCACCCGCGCGCCGCGCTAACCTTGTGCTGTGCGGGTGCGGCAATCGCCGTGGCGCAAGCCTTCACGACCCGGGACATCAAGGAGGACCCGATGCAGACACCCCAACTGAAGTGGAGCGAGACCCGGCTGTGGCAGCTGGTCGAGCAGCGCGCCCGGCCCGGCGCCGACAGCGACGCCATCGACCGCCGGATCTGGGACCTGTTCGGCGAGACCTGGGCGATCATGTTCACCGACCTCGCCGGGTTCTCGCGCCAGGTCGCCGAGTTCGGCATCATCCACTTCCTCGAGGTGATCATGCGGCAGAAACAGCTGCTGCTGCCGGTCATCAGCGAACACGACGGCATCCTGATCAAGATCGAGGCCGACAGCCTGCTGTGCATCTTCCGCCGCGCCGCGCGCGCCCACCAGGCGGCGCTGGCGATGCAGGCGGCCTGTGCCAGCTACAACGTCGACAAGCGGCCCGAGGACCAGGTGCTGCTGTGCATCGGCCTCGGCTTCGGCGAGCTGCTGCGGATCGGCGACAGCGACGTCTACGGGCGCGAGGTCAACGCCGCCAGCAAGCTCGGCGAGGACACCGCCACGGCCGGCGAGATCCTGCTCACCAACGACGCCTGGCAGGAGCTGTGCCGCGACCCGGAGCTGCGCGCCGAGGAGCTTGGCGTCGAGGTCGCCGGGTCGCCGCACAATTTCCGCATCCTCTACTGAGGGGCGGTCGCAGCGCCGTTGAGCTGGCGGGCCTGCCGCGCCCGCTCCGGGCGGGCTGCTCGCCAGGGCCGGCACCGGGTCAGGCGCCGCCGAGCCACGCGCGCAGCGCCGCGCTGACCGCCTCCGGGGCCTCCATCGGGCTCAGGTGACCGCTGCCGTCGAGCAGCCGCAGCTCGGCGCCCGGGATCGCCGCGGCGATCTCCTCGGCCAGCGGCGGCGGCGTCAGCGTGTCCTCGCGGCCGCACAGCACCAGCGTCGGGCAGCGGATCGCCGGCAGCGTGTCGCGCTGGTCGCGGCGGGCGATGATCGCCCGCTGCTGGCGCAGGAACGCCTCCGCCCCGACCCGCTCGGCCATCGCCACGATGGCGCCGAGCAGCACCTCGTCGGCGTGCCGTGACGGGGCGATGAAGCTGCGCGCCAGGGCGCCGCAGACCTCGCCGAAACGCCCCTGCGCGACCAGCGCCATCAGGTCGCGGCGGCGCGTGGTCTGCTCCGGCGCGTCGGGCCGCGCCGTGGTGTCGAGCAGCGCCAGCCGGGTGACCCGTTCCGGCGCCGTGCGCACCAGCTCCAGCGCCACGTAGCCGCCCATCGACAGGCCGGCCAGCGCGAAGCGCGGCGGCGCCGCGGCGAGGATCTCGGCGACCGTCGCCGCGATGCTGTCGTGGCGCGCCTGCGCCGTGGTCACGCCGACCTCCGTCGAGCCGCCGAGGGCGTCGACCTGGGCGCGGAACAGCGCGCGGTCGCAGAGCAGGCCTGGCACGAGCAGCAGCGGCGTCATCGGGGTGTCCTCGGTGTCGGCTTCCGGTACCCGCACCGTACGTGTAGCCTTTGCGCTTTGCCAACCCCGGATCCCCCCGAGATGGACCTCGCGGTCGTCCTTTCCACCTTCACGCTGCTGTTCCTCGCCGAGATGGGCGACAAGACCCAGCTGGTGGCGATGACCCTGGCGCACCGCTACCGGCTGCTGCCGGTGATCGCCGGGGTGTTCGGCGCGTTCCTGCTGCTCAACCTGCTCGCGGTGCTGGTCGGCGAGGCGCTGTTCCGCTTCGTCCCGCAGTGGC
>DATCZX010000348.1:0-2340 GCA_036525695.1 Gammaproteobacteria bacterium
CCAGGCAGCAGGGAACCCGGAAACGTTGAACGATCGCTCCGAACACCCCGCGAAGCCACGGGCCATGCGCCCGTGCCGCTGCAGTCTGGCCAGGCCCCCGGCACGCCCGTCCGCCCCGGTTGCAGCCAGGGTTTTGCATCATGAAACGCATGCTGATCAACGCAACCCAGCAGGAAGAGTTGCGCGTGGCACTGGTCGACGGCCAGCGCCTGTATGACCTTGACATCGAGACCCCGTCCCGCGAGAAGAAAAAATCCAACATCTACAAGGGCCGCATCACCCGCGTAGAGCCCAGCCTGGAGGCCGCGTTCGTCGAGTACGGCGGCGGCCGGCACGGATTCCTCCCGCTCAAGGAGGTCGCCCGCAGCTGCTTCAAGCAGGGCGCGACCGACAAGAACGGCCGCCCGGCGATCAAGGAGGCGCTCGAGGAAGGCCAGGAGATCGTCGTCCAGGTCGAGAAGGAGGAGCGCGGCAACAAGGGTGCGGCGCTGACCACCTTCATCAGCCTCGCCGGGCGCTACCTCGTGCTGATGCCGAACAACCCCCGCGCCGGCGGCGTCTCGCGGCGCATCGAGGGTGACGACCGCGCCGAGATGCGCGAGGCGCTGAGCACCCTCAACCTGCCCGACTCGATGGGCCTGATCGTGCGCACCGCCGGGGTCGGCCGCCAGGTCGAGGAACTGCAGTGGGACCTCGACTACCTGCTGCACCTGTGGGAGGCGATCGAGCGCGCCGCCGACGCCAAGGCGGCCCCGTTCCTGATCTTCCAGGACAGCAACCTGATCGTGCGCGCGCTGCGCGACTACATGCGCGCCGAGATCGGCGAGGTGCTGATCGACGACCCGGGCGTGTTCCGCCAGGCCAACGAGTTCATGGCGCAGGTGATGCCGCACAACGCGCGCAAGGTGAAGCTGTACGAGGACCCGGTCCCGCTGTTCAACCGCTACCAGATCGAGGGCCAGATCGAGTCGGCCTTCGGCCGCGAGGTCAAGCTCCCCTCCGGCGGCGTGATCACCATCGACCACACCGAGGCGCTGACCGCGATCGACGTCAACTCGGCGCGCGCGACCAAGGGCAGCGACATCGAGGAGACCGCGCTCAACACCAACCTCGAGGCCGCCGACGAGGTCGCCCGCCAGCTGCGCCTGCGCGACCTCGGCGGCCTGATCGTCATCGACTTCATCGACATGACCCCGGCGCGCAACCAGCGCGAGGTCGAGAAGCGCCTCGACGAGGCGCTGAAGATGGACCGCGCGCGGGTCCAGACCGGGCGCATCTCGCGCTTCGGCCTGCTCGAGATGTCGCGCCAGCGGCTGCGCCCGTCGCTCGGCGAGTCGAGCCAGATCGTCTGCCCGCGGTGCAGCGGCCAGGGCACCATCCGCGACGTCGAGTCGCTGTCGCTGTCGGTGCTGCGGATGATCGAGGAGGAGGCGATGAAGGACAGCACCGGCCGGGTGCTGGCCCAGCTGCCGGTCGAGGTGGCCACCTTCCTGCTCAACGAGAAGCGCGCCAACCTCGCGCGCATCGAGGAGCGGCACGACATCTCGGTGCTGGTGATCCCGAACCCGAACCTCGAGACGCCGCAGTACCGGGTCGACCGGCACCGCGCCAGCGACATCCCGCGCGACGAGAAGCAGAGCAGCTACCAGATGATCGACAACATCGAGGAGCCGAGCGCCGAGCGCCTGCTGACCGAGGAGCGGCCGGCGCCCGAGGAGCCGATGGTCAAGCACCTGCCGCCGACCGCCGCGCCACCCGCCCCGATGCCGGTCGCCGCGCCCGGGGCGGGCGAGCCCGCGGCAGCAGCGCCCGCCGCACCCGGCCTGTTGACCCGCCTCTGGAGCAAGCTGTTCGGCAGCACGCCGGCAGAGCCCGCGGCAGAGCCCGCACCGCCACCACGCAAACCGGCCCGTCAGCGCGCCGAGCGGACCCGGCGAGACAGCGGTGGCCGCGGTGGTGCGCGACGCGAAGGCCAGGGGGCTCCGCGGGATTCCCGCCGCGAGGGGGGCGCCGCGGCACGCGGGCAGGGCAGCCGCTCCGGAGGTGCCCGCCGCTCCGCCGCCGAGCGCGACAGCAGCAGCCCGCCGCCGGCCGCGCCCCAGGCCGAGCCGCGCGCCGAGACCACGGCCGCCGCGCCGCAGGAGGGCGCGCCGGCGACCCAGTCGCCACCACGCGACGAGGAGCAAGGCGGCGCACGCACCAGCAGCCGTCGTGGCCGCCGCGGCGGCCGCCGGCGCCGGCGGGACCCGCACGACGGCCTCCCCCTCCGGGTCCACGACCTCCAGGGCCCCGACCGCGGTGGTCACCACCGCGGCGCCGCAGGCCATGGCCTCGAGCGCG
>DATCZX010000349.1:0-3486 GCA_036525695.1 Gammaproteobacteria bacterium
ACAAGATCAGCGCGACGCCGACCAAGGACTAGCGGACGCAGCGCGCGGTCGACGGCGGGGGTCGGCCGCGCGCGCTGCGCGAGGTGGGCTACGCTGCAGCCCGCGGGAGCAGGGGGACCCGGCTACGCGCGGCGGTAGGTCGCGCAGGCCGAGTCGGTCTCCCACAGCACCACCTCGACCACCGGGAAGCCCGCCTCGGTGGCGACCTCGAACAGCAGCCGGGCGATGTTCTCGGCGGTCGGGTTGCGTTTCATCGTGAACACCCGCTCGCCGGCGGCCTGCAGCAGCGGCAGCACCGGGTCGTCCGGGTGCAGCAGCATGGTGTGGTCGATCTCGCGCTCGACCCAGGCCTTCAGCGCGTCGCCGACCTCGCCGAAGTCGCGCACCATGCCCTGGCCGTCGAGCTCGGCGGCCTCCAGCGTGATCAGCGCGCGGGCGTTGTGGCCGTGCAGGTGGCGGCACTTGCCGGCGTGCTCGAGCAGCCGGTGGCCGTAGCAGAAGCTGATCTGTTTGCTGATCCGGTACATGGTCGCGCGGCTGGCCGAGGGCTGGAGGATTCTACCCGGGCGGCGCCGGCCCCGGCCACTTCAGGCGAACGACTCGGTGGTGTAGCGCTCGACCTGCAGCGTCTCCGACCAGTAGCTCTCCGGCAGTCCCGCCTTGCGCTTCAGGTGGGCGAGGAACTGCGCCGGCTCGGGCAGCTGCTCCCACACCGAGGGCAGGAAGGTGCCGCGGCGGCCGCCGTCGCTGAGGATCAGGCCGTCGACCCCGGGGCGCAGCTGGGCCAGCAGCGCGGCCTCGGAGGCGAACGCCAGCGGGGTCGCCGGGCTCAGCACCGACAGGTGCAGCTCGAGCTGCGGGTACTCGCCGGCGCCGAGCGGCGGGAAGCGCGGGTCGCGGAACGCCGCGGCGAAGGCGTTGGCGGCGACGTCGTTGGCCAGCGGCCGGTGCGCCTGCAGCGAGCCGATGCAGCCGCGCAGCTGGCCGCCGCGCTGCAGCGTGACGAACACCGCGCGCGGCTCGCGCAGCGCCGCCGGCAGCGCCTCGAGCACCGGGGCGAGCGGCTCGCCGCTGCGCAGGCCGTGGACGATCGAGGCGCGCGCCAGGTAGAGCAGCAGCGCGCGCTGCTCCGGCGGGTAGACGCCGTCAGTGGAAGGCATAGGCGCCGTACCCGACCACGCGGTCCTTGGTCCCGGCGGTGTCGCCGGAGTTGCACAGCTCCAGCGTGGTGCACTTCAGCCCCTTGCGCCGGGCCACCCAGAGCAGGCCGCCGATCGGGTAGCGGCCGCAGGCGCCGCCGTGGTCGATGCGCTCCGGCGCCAGCTGCTCGATCGCCGCGCTGGTCGCCGCGTCGAGCGCCTGCGCGGTGGCGTAGTCGTGGTAGTGGCTGAGGTCGGAGCTGATCACGATCAGCGTCTCGTCGCCGCCCCAGAGCCGCTCGAGCACCGCGCCGACGGTCGGCGCGTCGGCCTCGCCGACCACCAGCGGCACCAGCGAGAACGCGTCCAGCGCCAGCTGCAGGAACGGCAGGTGCACCTCGAGGCTGTGCTCCTGGGCGTGCGCCTGGTCGAGCCAGCCGACGTGCGGCAGGCCGCGCAGCGAGGCCAGCGCGGCGGTGTCCAGCGGCACCGCGCCGAGCGGGGTGCGGAAGTCCGCGGCGCTGGACATCGCGATGCCACGGAAGGCGACGCGGTGCGCCGGGCCGAGCAGCACCACCCGGCTGATGCGCTCGCGCACCGGCGCCAGCAGCGCGTAGCCGGCGGCGGCGGTCGCCCCCGAGTAGACGTAGCCGGCGTGCGGCACGATCAGCGCCTTCGGCGGCGGCAGCGTCGGCGCGCGGGCGCCGAGCAGGTCGGCTACGGTGTGCTGGAGTTGGCTCGGTTCGCCGGGGTAGAACAACCCGGCGACGGCCGGCTCGCGGGTGGTCGGCATGGTGGGCTTCCTGTCTCTGGACAGGCCAAGGATAGCCCAAGCGGCGGGGCCGAAAGCGCGCCGGGTGTCGGCTATAGTCAGAGCGGAGCAGCCACGGACCACCCGATGACCGGCCTCGGCGAGACCTTCCCCACGCGCTACTGGCACCGCAGCGACGACGGCCGGGTGCAGTGCGACGTCTGCCCGCGCGCCTGCCGGCTCGCCGACGGCGCGCGCGGCCTGTGCTTCGTCCGCGCCGCCGCGGGCGGCGAGATCGTGCTGACCACCTACGGCCGTTCCAGCGGCTTCTGCATCGACCCGGTGGAGAAGAAGCCGCTGAACCACTTCCTGCCGGGGACGCCGATCCTGTCGTTCGGCACCGCCGGCTGCAACCTGACCTGCAAGTTCTGCCAGAACTGGGACATGAGCAAGTCGCGCCAGATGGACACGCTGGCCGACGCCGCCTCGCCCGAGAAGGTCGCGCGGGTGGCCCAGGAGCTCGGCTGCCGCAGCGTCGCCTACACCTACAACGACCCGGTGATCTTCCTCGAGTACGCGGTCGACATCGCCCGCGCCTGCCGCGCGCGCGGGGTGAAGTCGGTCGCGGTCACCGCCGGCTACGTCTGCGCGGAGCCGCGCGCCGAGTTCTTCGGCTGGATGGACGCGGCCAACGTCGACCTGAAGGGGTTCACCGAGCGCTTCTACCAGAAGCTCTGCAGCGGCCACCTCGAGGCGGTCAAGGAGACCCTGCTCTACCTGGTCCACGAGACCGACGTCTGGGTCGAGATCACCACGCTGCTGATCCCCGGCGAGAACGATTCCGACGCCGAGCTCGACGCGCTCTCCGGCTGGGTCGCCGGGGCCCTCGGCGCCGACGTGCCGCTGCACTTCACCGCCTTCCACCCGGACTGGAAGATGCGCGACAAGCCGCCGACCCCGCCGGCGACGCTGACCCGCGCGCGCGAGATCGCCCGGCGCAACGGCCTGCACCACGTCTACACCGGCAACGTCCACGACGCCGCCGGCGGCAGCACCTACTGCGCCGCCTGCGGCCAGCTGCTGATCGGCCGCGACTGGTACGTCCTCGGTGCCTGGAACCTCGATGCCGGGGGCTGCTGCAACCGCTGCGGCAGCGCGCTGGCCGGGGTGTTCGAGGCACGCCCGGGGCACTGGGGCGCGCGCCGCCAGCCGGTGCGGCTGCGCGACTACCCCGGTTGACGCCCCCTCGCGGATGAGCGACCCGGAGCTTTCCCGATGACCACCCACCCGCTGGCCGGCCAGCCGGCGCCGGCCGCGCAGCTGCTCGACGTGCCGCGGCTGCTGACCGCCTACTACCGGCTGCAGCCGGACCCCGAGGACCCGGCGCAGCGCGTCGCCTTCGGCACCTCCGGCCACCGCGGCTCGGCGCTGCACTGCTCCTTCAACGAGGCCCACATCCTCGCGGTGACCCAGGCGGTGTGCGCCGGGCGGCAGGCGCACGGGGTCGGCGGCCCGCTCTACCTCGGCATGGACACCCACGCGCTGTCGCCGCCGGCCTGGGCCACTGCGCTCGAGGTGCTGGCCGGCAACGGCGTC
>DATCZX010000350.1:0-4598 GCA_036525695.1 Gammaproteobacteria bacterium
CGGCCGCGCAGGTCGTGGCGTGCGTGCCAGGTGCCGCCGCGCAGGCCGTGGTCGCGCGCCAGGGTGACCAGCTCGGCCACGCGGGCCTCGACCTGCGCCGGGGCGTAGGCGCCGGTGCTGCCGGCCGGGTCGTCGGTGGCCGGGGGCGGCCGCGGGCGACCGGCCACGCCGTGCCTCAGAACGGGATCACCGGGACCAGCCACCACAGCACGATGCTGAACGCGGCGATGCCCCAGGCCAGCCGCCAGGCGAGGCGCGCCTGGTCGCGTTCGCGGCCGAGCACGGCGCGCGCCAGCAGCGCCAGCGGGACGCAGGCGGCGACGACCACCACCTCGAGCAGGTTGGCCAGGCTCTTCTCGCCGGGCCACAGCACGCTGGCCAGGTAGAGGCCGAGCCACGGCAGCACCAGCAGCGCCTTGTCGCCGGTCTGCAGGTCGAAGCGCTTGCCGGCCGAGACGTACACCGCGACCCAGGCGATCCCGGCCGGGATGCCGAACAGCGGGTACCAGGTCAGGACGTGGTGCAGGTTTTCCATCGCGGCATTGTACTGGTCGCCGGGCGGCGTGGGGCAGGAATCGGCCAGCCTGCGGCGTGCAGTCCGTGGTGACGGCGATTGCCGGCCCTCACGCCGCAGGCCGGGCCCGGTCGCCAGCACGGGGCCTGTGCCGCGCCGGTGGCCGCGGCCGGGCGGAGGGCGCCCGCATGCCGCGCGCCAAACGCAGAGGGGGCCGCCCTCGCGGGCGACCCCCTCGGTGCCGGGCCGCGCGGCCCGGATGCCGTCGGGACGGCTTACTTCTTCGCCGCGGCGGCCTGCGCCTTGAGCTCCACCAGCGACTCGTTGAAGCGCTTCTGGATCGCCTCGAGCGCCTCGGCCTGGGACTTGCTGGCCAGCTCGGCGAGCTCCTTCATGTTGGCCAGGGCCTTCTCGAAGGCCTCCTGGGTCAGCGCGGTCTGCTTGGCCAGGCGCTCGGCCGGGTCGGCGTTGACGTCGAAGCCCTGGAACAGCTTGGAGGCCTCCTCGACCGACTGCTGCAGGATCTCGGCCTGGCGCTGCATCACCGCCTGCACGCCGGCGAAGGCGATCTGGTTGGCCTTGGTCACGGCCTCGACGTTCTTGCGCTGCGAGTCGAACACGGCCTGCATGTCGACGCCCGGGACCTGCACCGACTCGAGCGACTTGCGCCACTCGTTCATCAGGTTCTGCGGGTCGACGTTGAACAGCTTGGTCATGTCGACGTTGAAGGGATTGCTGTTGGCGCTCATGAAATTCTCTCCGGGTTGTAAATGTTGCACTGCACAATAGGGCCAGAATAGGGGTGAACGCAGGGCAAGTCAACCCGCCCGGAAAAAATTCTTCAGCCCCTGGCCGTGGGGCGCTGCGCGCTGGCCTGCGCCGGCGCCTGCGACGGGTCCAGCGCGCCGAGTCGCGGCGCGCCCGGCGCCTCCGGCGCGGCGGCGATGCGCGCGTAGGCCGCGTAGCGCGCCTGGATCGCGCGCACGTAGACGACCGGCTGGCCGCAGCTGCAGTTGCGGTGGCCGGCGGCGGCCGGCGAGGTGGAGCGCGGCAGCTGGGCCAGGGCCTGTTCGACGTGGCCGAACCAGCGGTCCGGGTCGAGGCCGAGCTCGCCGGCGAGGCGGCGCGCGGCGCGCACGCGGCTGTAGCCGGTGTTGTACGCCGCCAGCGCGAACCAGACGCGCTCGCTGGCCGGCAGCTCGCGCTCGAAGCGGTCGCGCATCAGCGCCAGGTACTTGACCCCGGCATGGATCGCTTCGAGCGGGTCGCCGAGGCCGTCGAAGCCCATCTCGCGCAGCGTCGCCGGCATCACCTGCATCAGGCCCAGGGCGCCTGCGGAGGAGCGGGCCGCGGGGTCGAAGCGGCTCTCCTGGAACATCTGCGCGACGATCAGGCGCCAGTCGAAGCCGTACTCGGCGGCCAGCGGGCGCACCGTGTCGTCGAACGGCGAGAGCTCGGGCGGCGCGCCGGCGGCAGCGCTGCCGGGCAGCCAGTGCTGCCCGAAGTAGCGCTGTCGCAGCACGTTGTAGTCGACGCCGCGGTACTCGGCGGCGATGAAGGCGTCGAGGGCACGGTGCAGCTGCGGGTTGCCGTCGCGCGTGGCCCAGACCCGCGGGACCGGCGCGCCGAGGGCCAGCTGCGCGGTGACCCCCGGCGCCAGCAGGCGGCCGGTCTGCGCCTGCGGCACCACCACCGCGGCGAACTCGTAGGTGCCGGCGGCGACGTCGGCGAGGAGCCGCTCCAGCGGGGTGCCGGCGGCCACGGCCACCGCCTGCACGGCGACGCCCTCACGCTGCAGGTCGAGCAGGCGCGACCAGGCGGCCGTCCCGCGCAGCGCCGCGACACGGCGCCCGGCCAGCGCCCCGGGCCCGGCCGGCGGTGCGCTCCGCGTGGCGCCGGCGACCAGCACGTGGCCGCTGCGGTAGGCGCGCGTCGCGCGGATCCCGGGGTGCGCGGCGACGGCGGTCGGGCGCAGCGGCATGCCGACCAGGTCGCCGCGGCCGTCGCGCAGCCAGGCGACCAGGTCGGCGCCCGGCGGCGGCATGACCAGCTGGAGTTGCAGGCCGTGGCTCTCAGCGAAGCGCTGCAGCAGGTCGTGCTCGAAACCGCGCAGGTCGCCCTGCGCGAGGAAGAAGCTGCCGGGGCGGTTCCGCGCCAGCACCCGCAGCACGCGCTGCTGGCGGATCTCGGCGAGGTCTCCACGGCGCAGAGGTGCGGGCCGGCTGTGCAGCTGCACGCGGTTCAGGTGGTGATCGAGGGCCGCCAGCAGGCGCGGGGCGCTGCGGCGCACCGTCCAGCGCAACGGCGTCGAGTCGCCGGCAGCGAAGGCGATGCGCACGCGGGCCTCGATCCCGGCATGGGGTTCCCACTCCGAGCTCGGCAGCAGCGCGGCGTCGTAGCGGCGCGCGACCAGGTCGCGGGCGACGGTCGCCGCGCTCGCGCTCGCCGGCAGCGCCACCGCCCGCGGGCCGGCCCGGTCGCTGCCCCACTGCTGCAGCCGGCGCCAGCCGCTGCCGCCCGGGACGGCAGCCACGCGCAGCCCGGCGAGGTCGTCGCTGCTGCCGATGCGCGGATCGTCGGCGCGTGCCAGCACCCAGTCGTGGTTGACCACGCGGCGCACGCTGTGGGCCAGCGCGTCACCCTCGGCCGCGTCGTCGAGGCCGACGGCGAGATCCCCCCGGCCGGCCCGCAGCGCGCTCGCCAGCGTCGCCGCGTCGGCGACGCAGAGCGGGACCAGGTCGAGGTCGAGGCTGTCGCCGAGCAGCGCCAGCAGCTCGCGCTCGGCGGCGTCACGCCCCGCGACGTCACATCCCGCGCCGGGCACGGCGACGGCGAGCACGCGCAGCGCGCCGCGCGCACGCAGCGCCTCGAGGTCGCCGGTCTCGACGTAGGCGGTACTCGCGGAGGGTGGGGTGCTGGCTGCAGCGGCCGCGGGCGGTGCGGCTACCGGCTCGGGCGTGCTGCACGCGAGCAACCACAGTGCCGACAGCGCCAGCGCGAGCGTACGCAGTCGCCCTGACGGGCGCGTGCCGTGCTCGCTCGGCTGCCGTCCGAGGTCAGCTGTTGCTGCCATACTTCCCGCTCCCAGCGCGCTGCACTCTATTGTTGCGGCGCAACATGAGGCGGCAGGATACCCTATTTATGTTGCAGTGCAAAATCACGGCGGGCCGGGCACTGCTGCGCTTCCTTGGACCGTGGGCGCTGCTGATGTTCGGCGTGACCCTGGTCCTGCTGCCCGGCAACCCGTCACCGGCCGGTGCGCTGCACCTGGCGCTGGCGCTCGGCGTGCTGCCGCTGGTGCTCGCCGCGCAGTGCCACTTCGTGCCGGTGCTGACGCGGACCCGGCCGGCGACCACCGCGGCCTGGGCGTTGCCGCTGCTCGGTCTCAGCGCCGGCCTGGCCGGAGGTTTCGGCGTCGCCCATGCCGCGGGCTGGTTACCCGTCGGCCTGTTGCTCGGCGTGGTGACCACGGTGGCGATGCTGGGCTGGATCCAGGCGCGTGCCGAGCAGGCGCTGGGCGACCCGCACCCGGGCCTGGACTGGTACCGTGCAGCACTCGCCTGCCTGTTCCTCGGGCTGCTGGCGATGCTCGCAGCGTTGGCCTGGCCGCAGCACTGGGTGGCGCTGAAGCGTCTCCACCTGCACCTGAACCTGCTCGGCTTCGTCGGCCTGAGCGCGCTGGGCACGCTGCAGGTGCTGCTGCCGACGGCCGCCGGCTACGCCGACCCGGACACCTCGCGGCGGTTGCGCCGCGGCTGGCCGTGGGCGCTGGCGGGGGTGCTGGCCAGCGCGGGGGCGGCGGCCTGGTGGCCGCCGCTGGCATGGCTCGCGGTGCTGGCCTGGGGCCTCGTCCTGGGTCCGTTCGCGCTGGCGGTGCTGCGCGCGAACCGCGCGTGGCTGGCATGGCACGGCAGCGGGGTGGCGCTGGCGGCGGCACTCGGCGGCTTCGTCGTGCTGTTGCTGGTCGGCCTGGCGCACGCGCGCGCCGGGCTCGCGCCACGCGGGGCGCTGCTGCTGCTGCTGCCGCTGTTCCTGCTGCCGCTTGTCAGCGGGGCGTTGACCCACCTGCTGCCACTGTGGCGCT
>DATCZX010000351.1:0-2963 GCA_036525695.1 Gammaproteobacteria bacterium
GTCAACGTGATCAGCCACGCCTTCGCCGGGGCGCCCGAGGCCAGCGCCGAGGTGCAGCTCGAGCTGGACGACGCGTTCGTGCGGCTGCGCTTCAGCGATGCCGGGCCGCCGTTCGACCCGCTGCAGGAAGCCCCGCTCCCGGACCTCGAGCTGCCGACCGAGGAGCGCCCGATCGGCGGGCTCGGCGTGCTGCTGTGCCGGCGCCTGGCCGACCGCATCGAGTACCGGCGCGAGGCCGGGCACAACGTGCTGCTGTTCGAGAAACGGCGGGCGAGCGGGGCGTGACGGCGCCGCGCCTGCCCGGTGCTACACTCCGGCCCGAACTCTAACGTTCTCGGGGGATCGACATGAGCTTCACGGTACAGCAGGACACCATCCGTGACGGTGGCCTCCGGCTCCGCCTCGCCGGGCGTCTCGACTCGGTCACCGCGCCCCAGTTCGAGGCCAGCGTGGACGGGGTGCTCGGGTTCCCGCCGCCGATCCTGGTGCTCGACCTGGCGGCGCTGGACTACATCAGCAGCGCCGGGCTGCGCATCGTCTTCAAGCTGCAGAAGGCGGTCAAGGCGGCCGGTGGCAAGCTGCTGATGCTGAACATGCAGCCCCCGGTGCGCAAGGTGTTCGAGATCATCGACGCGCTGCCCAGCCTGTCGGTGTTCAGCAGCGTCGCCGAGCTCGACGACTACCTCGATCACATGCAGGCGAAGGAGCGCGACAAGTAGCGACCGGCCCCGCCCGGCTGGCCCGGCCGCGGGCGCGGCCGGCCGCCGCCCGGAGTCCACCCTACCGGCACCCCCCGCTTGAGCTCCGCAACCCCCGACATCCTGGTGCTGTTCGCCCACCTGGCGATCGGCCGCTCGAAGATCAACCGGGCACTGCTCGCGGCGATCCGTGAGCTCGAGCGGGTGGCGGTGCACGACCTGCTCGAGACCTACCCCGACTTCTACATCGACGTCGCCCGCGAGCAGGCGCGGCTGCGCGAGGTCGACCTGCTGGTGATCCAGCACCCGCTCTACTGGTACGGCGTGCCGGCGGTGATCAAGCACTGGCTCGACACCGTGCTGACCCGCGGCTTCGCCCACGGCGTCGGCGCCGAGGGCGGCGCGCTGCGCGGCAAGGCGCTGCTGCAGGTGGTCAGCACCGGGGCGCCGGAGTCGGCCTACCGGGTCGGCGGCCAGCACGGCCTGCCGGTCGCCGAGCTGTTCATCCCGCTGCAGTCGGTCGCGCGCTTCTGCGGCATGACCTGGCTGCCGCCGCTGGTGCTGCATGGCGGCCACGGGCTGCCCGACGAGGTGATCGCGGCGCACGCGCGGCGCTACCGCGAGACGCTGGCGAACTACGTCCACCCGGCGCCGGTGAGCGAACCCGAAGCCACCGCCGGGGCGGAGGAGGGCTGACGGTGGACGGCCTGCTGGTCAACGTGGCGATCTACCTCGGGGCGGCGGTGCTGATGGTGCCGCTGTCGGCGCGGCTCGGCCTCGGCAGCGTGCTCGGCTACCTGTTCGCCGGGGTGCTGATCGGGCCGTGGCTGCTCGGGCTGATCGAGGACAGCGAGGACATCCTGCACTTCGCCGAGTTCGGCGTGGTGCTGCTGCTGTTCCTGATCGGCCTGGAGCTGAACCCGGCGCGGCTGTGGGCGATGCGCCGCGCGATCTTCGGCCTCGGCAGCGCCCAGGTCGTCGGCAGCGCGCTGCTGCTGTTCCTCGGCCTGCAGTGGATAGGACTGGAGTGGCGCTGGGCGCTGGTCGGGGCGCTCGGCCTGGCGCTGTCGTCGACCGCGATCGCGCTGCAGACGCTGACCGAGCGCAACCTGCTGCCGACCCCGGCCGGCAACGCCGGCTTCGCCGTGCTGCTGTTCCAGGACATCGCGGTGATCCCGATGCTGGCGGTGATCCCGCTGCTGGCCGGCTTCTCCGGCGAGGCCGTCGACAACTGGATCAGCTTCGGCAAGATCCTGGTGGCGATCGGCGCCATCGTGGTCGGCGGCCGCTACGTCATCCTGCCGCTGTTCCGGCGCGCGGCGCGCTCCGGCGTGCGCGAGATCTTCACCGCCAGCGCGCTGCTGCTGGTGATCGTGATCTCGCTGGTGATGGAGGCGGTCGGCCTGTCGATGGCGCTCGGCGCGTTCCTGACCGGCGTGCTGCTGGCCGAGTCGGAGTACCGCCACGCGCTGGAGACCGACCTCGAGCCGTTCAAGGGGCTGCTGCTCGGGCTGTTCTTCATCGCCGTCGGCATGTCGATCGACTTCGGCGTGCTGGTCGGCCAGCCGCTGGTGGTGCTCGAACTGCTCGGCCTGCTGCTCGGGGTCAAGATCGCGGTGCTGTGGCTGCTGGCGGCGCTGTTCCGCATCCCGCTGCGCCAGCACGGCCTGTTCGCGCTGGTGCTGGCGCAGGGCGGCGAGTTCGCCTTCGTGCTGTTCGCCACCGCGGTCGACGCCGGCGTGCTCGACCCCGAGTGGCGCGAGCTGCTGATCGGCGCGGTGGTGCTGTCGATGCTGGTCACACCGCTGCTGCTGCAGGCGCACGACCGCTGGCTCGAGCCGCTGTTCCGCGGCCAGGAGACGCGGCCGATGGACGCCATCGAGGAGCAGTCGCACCCGGCGATCATCGTCGGCTTCGGCCGATTCGGGCAGATCATCGCCCGGCTGCTGCACGCCAACGGCATCGGCACCACGATCCTCGACCACGACCCCGGCCACATCGACCTGATCCGCCGCTTCGGCTTCAAGGTGTTCTACGGCGACGGCACCCGGCTCGACCTGCTCGAGGCCGCCGGGGCCGCCAACGCCCGGCTGCTGGTGGTGGCGATCGACGACCGCGCCGAGGCGCTGCAGATCGTCCGGCGCGTGCGCGAGCACTTCCCCGAACTGTGCATCCTGGCCCGCGCCTGGGACGCCAACCACCTGCTCGAGCTGCGCGAGGCCGGGGTCGAGATGGTCGAGCGCGAGGCCTTCGAGGGGGCGCTGC
>DATCZX010000352.1:0-3685 GCA_036525695.1 Gammaproteobacteria bacterium
GAGGCGCGCGAGCGCCAGCGGTTCGCGGAACAGCCGCGGGAACGAGACCGTCGCCGCGCGGCTGTCGAGCTCGACGCGGCCGCCGGCCGGGCCGAGGTCGAAGCGCCCGGCGAGGGCGTCGACGCCGGGCCAGCGCCCCCACGGCACCGCCGCCAGGGCCTCGGCGCGCCCGCTGGCGCGCCAGCGCTCGTCGGGGTCGGCGGCCGCGGGCCGCCAGCGCAGGCGCAGGTCGAACAGCTGGCCCTCAGGGTGCGTGCCGGCGAGCAGCTCGCGCAGCGCCACGGGCAGGCCGGGCGAGGCCAGCAGCAGTTCGCGCAGCGGCTGCAGCGGCAGCGCCGCGAGGCCGGCGCGGAGCTGCCAGTCGGCGGCGTCGCCGCTCTGCTCGACGGCGGCCTCCCCCAGCCACAGCGGCAACGGCAGGCTGCTGTCCTGCAGCTGCAGGTTGCCGAGGTCCAGGCGCCAGCCGCGCGCGCCGCGCTGCCAGTCGAAGCGCGCGCCGACGCGGGTCAGGAACCCCTGCGGGTCGCCGGCGCGGTGCAGCAGCAGCTCGCCGACCACCTGCGGCAGGCCGGCGTCGAGCGTGCCCCACGCCTCGAGGTCGACGCGCCGCGGCAGCGCCGCGTGCAGCTCCGCCGGCAGCACGGCGGCGCGCTCCGCGGCACCCGGCAGCAGCGCGTCGAGCGCGGTCCACGGGACGCCGGCGGCACGCGCGTGCAGCCCGCCGCGCCAGGTCTCGGGGCGCAGCGCGTCGCCGGCGAAGTCGGCGCCGAACTCGAGCAACCCGCGCCCGTCGACCTGCGTCAGGCGCAGCTGCAGGCGGTGCCGGACGCCGTCGTTGCGTGCGTGCAGCGCCAGTTCGGCGGCGTGCGGCGCGGCATCCTCGCCGGCCCCGGGCCACTGCACGCGCACCGAGGTGACATCGAGCTCAGGTTGCGACAGCAGCCAGTAGGAGACCAGCGCGCCGCGCTGCAGCGCCGGGGCGCCGCCCGGCGCATCGATCCCGCCCAGCGCGAGCCCGTGGGGCCCGAGCTCCAGCGCCAGGTCGAGGCCGTCGGCGTGCAGGCGGGAGAAGACCGGGCCGTCGCCGAGCAGCGAGGCCAGCAGGTCGACCTCGAGGTGCACCTCCTCGAGGGTCAGCTGCGCGCGGCCGGCGGCGTCGCGCACGCGGATGCCGCGCAGCCGCAGGGTCGGGTCGATGCCGCGCCAGTAGGCCTCGGCGCTGTCGACGGTCAGCGGCTGGCCGAGCGCCTGGGCGGCCCAGCGCTCGACGTGCCCGCGCCACTGGTCGGCGTGCGGCAGCGCGATGCGCACCGCCATCGCGAACAGCGCGACCGCGAGCACCAGCGCGCCGACCAGGTCGGCGGCGAGCTCGAACACCAGGCGCCGGCGGTGAGGCATCGGTCAGCGGTCCCTGCGCGGCGGCGACGTTACATCAGCACCACGTCGAACTGTTCCTGGGTGTAGAGCTGCTCGACCTGGAACTTGATCGGCTTGCCGATGAACGCCTCGAGCTCGGCCAGGCTGGTCGACTCCTCGTCGAGCAGCAGGTCGACCACCTCCTGCGCCGCCAGCACCAGGAACTGGCGCGCCTCGAACTGGCGCGCGGCGCGCAGGATCTCGCGGAACACCTCGTAGCAGACGGTCTCGGCGGTCTTCATCTGGCCCTTGCCGTTGCAGGTCGGGCACGCCTCGCAGAGCACGTGCTCGAGGCTCTCGCGGGTGCGCTTGCGGGTCATCTCGACCAGGCCGAGCGCGGAGACCTCGCCGATGTGGCTCTTGCCGCCGGCGCGCTCGAGGCTCGACTCCAGCGCGCGCAGCACCTGGCGCTTGTGCTCCTCGTCGGTCATGTCGATGAAGTCGAGGATGATGATGCCGCCGAGGTTGCGCAGGCGCAGCTGGCGCGCGATCGCCTGCGCCGCCTCGAGGTTGGTCTTGAAGATCGTCTCCTCGAGGTTGGCGTGGCCGACGTAGGCGCCGGTGTTGACGTCGATGGTGGTCAGCGCCTCGGTCTGGTCGATGATCAGGTAGCCGCCGGACTTCAGCTGCACCTTGCGCTCGAGCGCGCGCTGGATCTCGTCCTCGACCGAGTAGAGGTCGAAGATCGGCCGCTCGCCGGGGTAGTACTCGATGCGCTCGACCAGCTCGGGGATGAACGCCGCGGCGAACTCGCGCGCCTTCTGGAAGGTCTCGCGCGAGTCGATGCGGATGCGCTCGATGGCGCTGCCGAACTGGTCGCGCAGCGCGCGCAGCGCCAGCGGCAGGTCCTCGTGCACCAGGGTGCCGGCACGCGCCGTGGCGGCGCGCTCCTGGATCGACGCCCACAGCTTCTGCAGGAAGCGCATGTCGGCGCGCAGCGCCTCGGGGCTGGCGCCCTCGGCGGCGGTGCGCACGATGTAGCCGCCGCTGCCCTCGCGGTCGGTCCACTGCAGCACCAGCTCGCGCAGGCGCTGGCGCTCGGCCTCGTCCTCGATCCGCTGCGACACGCCGACGTTGCTCATGTCGGGCATGAACACCAGGTAGCGCGACGGGATGCTGATGTGGCTGGTCAGCCGCGCCCCCTTGGTGCCGATCGGGTCCTTGACCACCTGCACCATCAGCGTCTGCCCCTCCTGCAGCAGCTGGCTGATGGTCTCCGGCCGCGCCGCCCCGTCGACCTCGCCGTGGGCTTCGGCGGCCGCCGCGGCGCCGACGGCGACGTCGGAGACGTGCAGGAACGCGGTGCGCGCGAGGCCCGCCTCGACGAACGCCGCCTCCATGCCCGGCAGCACGCGGCAGACGCGGCCCTGGTAGATGTTGCCGACCAGCCCGCGGCGGCGCGCGCGCTCGATGAACACCTCCTGCAGCACGCCGTTCTCGACGATCGCGACGCGCGTCTCCTGCGGCGTCACGTTGACCAGGATCTCGCCGTTGAGCGTGGTCGTCGCCACGCCGGCCGGGAGTTCGCTCGCTGCACTCATCCTCGCTCCTGTTCCTGGGCTGCCCAGCCGGCCGGCAGGCCGGCGGCACGCAGCAGTTCGCCGGTCTCGAACAACGGCAGCCCCATCACCGCGGAGTAGCGGCCCTCGAGCTGGCTGACGAACAGCGCGGCGCGCCCCTGGATGGCGTAGCCGCCGGCCTTGTCGGCCGGCTCGCCGGTGGCCCAGTAGGCCGCCCGCTCGTTCGCGTCGATGGCGCGGAAGTGGACCCGGCTGACGTTGACCCGGCTCGATTCGCGCCCGTCGCCGACCAGCGCGACCGCGGTCATCACAGTGTGGCCGCGGCCGGACAGGCGCGCCAGCATGGCCAGGCCGTCGGCGCGGTCACGCGGCTTGCCCAGCACCTCGCCGTCGACCACCACCGCGGTGTCCGCCGCCAGCAGCAGCACCCCGGGGTGGCGGCGCTGCGCGGCGCGCGCCTTGTCCAGCGCGACCCGCTCGACGTAGTCCCCGGGCGCCTCGTCCGGGTGCCGGCCCTCGTCGACCTCGACGTCGACGACGGCGAATTCGACCCCGACCTGGCGCAGCAGCTCCTGCCGGCGCGGCGAACGGGAGGCGAGGCAGAGCCTGGGCGCCGGCACGTTCACTCGCGGTGGTACGGGTGACCGCTGAGCAGGCTCCAGGCGCGGTAGAGCTGCTCGGCGACGAGGACCCGCACCAGCATGTGCGGGAAGGTCAGCGGCGACAGCGACCAGCGCTGCTCGGCGCGC
>DATCZX010000353.1:0-5875 GCA_036525695.1 Gammaproteobacteria bacterium
GTCAGGTAGCTGAACGGGCCGACCTGCCCGGCCGGGGCGCAGGCGTAGCCGCGCGTCAGCAGGTACTGGCCGGTGGTGGCGAATGCGCCGATCGCGACCAGCGCCAGCCAGTCGCCGGGGCGCGGCATCTGCCAGCTCCAGGCCAGCGGCACCGCCGACCCGGCGGTGCCGAGCAGCGCGAAGTAGAACACCACGCGCGTCGCCGGCTCGTGCACGCGGCCGAGCTGGCGCACGGTGACCAGCGCCAGCGCCGCGCACAGCGCGGCGCCGATCCCGGCAAGCGCCTCCGGCTGGAACAGCCCGGTGCCCGGGCGCAGGATCAGCAGCAGGCCGCCGAGGCCGAGCAGCACCGCGCCGACCGTCCGCGGCGGCACCGGCTCGCCGAGCCAGAGCCGGGCGAAGAACGGGATGAACAGCGGCGCCGAGAAGGTCAGCAGCACCGCGTCGGCCAGCGGGATCCGTCCGAGCGTCCAGAAGTAGCCGTACAGCGCGCCGAGGCCGAACAGCGCGCGCAGCAGGTGCAGCCCGGGCACCCGGGTGTGCAGGCTGCCGGGCGCGGCACGCACCAGCCACGGCAGCAGGAACAGCATCCCGAACAGGCTGCGGAAGAACACCAGCAGGGTGTTCGGCAGGCCGTCGCCGAGCCCCTTGACCAGCGCGCTGACGCTGGCGAAGCAGAGCGCGGCGCAGGCGACGAACAGCGCGCCGCGGCGCGCGTCGGCGGTGTGCGTGGTCAGGGCGTCAGTGGCGATCGGAGACGGCTCAGGACGCCTCGATCGGCACGTCCGGGTGGTTGCCCCACTCGGACCACGAGCCCGGGTAGCCCTTGACCAGCGGGTAGCCGAGCGTGCGCAGCATCACGTAGCTGTGCGACGAGCGGTGGTGGGTGTGGCAGTGGCAGACGATCTGCTTGTCCGGGGTCAGGCCGCGCTCCTCGAGCAGGCCGCGCAGCTCGGCCTCGGGGCGCAGGCGCAGGTTGCGGTTCGGGTCCATGGTCTGCATCCAGTCGAGGTTCGCCGCGCCGGGGATGTGCCCGGGGCGCGTCGCGTAGGACTTCCAGCCGTGGTACTCCGCGTTGGTGCGCGCGTCGAGCACCCGCACCGCGGGGTCGTCGAGGTGCGCGCGCAGCCACTCCAGCGTCGCCACCGGCGCCTCGCCGTAGCTGACCGGGTAGTCCGACGGGGTCGGCTGCTCGGCGCGGCCGCTGAGCTTGTGGTGCTCGTTGGCCCAGGCGTGCAGGCCGCCGTTGAGCAGCGACCAGCGCGGGTGGCCGACGACGTCGAGCGTCCACAGCAGGCGCGCCGCCTTGCCGCCGCCCTCGTCGTCGTAGGCGACCACGTGGTGCTCGCGCTCGAGGCCGAGCGCGCCCAGAGCGTGCGCCAGCTGCTGCGGGGGCGGCAGCAGGCCCGGGGCGGGGCGCTGGCCGTGCACGATCAGGCCGTATTCGAGGTGCACCGCGCCGGGGATGTGCGCGCGGTCGTACTGCTCGCGCTTGCACAGGTCGACGAGCAGCAGCTTCTCCTCGCCGAGCAGCGGCTCGAGCCGTTCCGGTTCGACCAGCAGGGGGAGTTCGTTGAGCGTCATCGTGGTTCCGGGTGGATTGGCGTCGGCGGATTATAGGCGAGGTGGCGTCGACGCCGGGCGCTCGGTGTTCAGTCCGACGCCCAGGCCCCGGCCGGCCGCAGCCCGCGCGGGCGCGACTTCGAGCCGCAGGCTGGGCAAAGCGGAGCGTGCCCGGCGTCGTTGCGCCGTTGTTGGGCACGCTGCGCTTTGCCCAACCTACGCAACGCTGGGTCAAGCGCGTTGCCGTGAACGTCTGCTGCAGGGCGCGCTGCAGCCGCGAATCGGGGCCGGGTTTCGCTCTGCGTAGGTCGGGCTGAAGCCCGACCCACGAGGACAACAGGCGACCGCGCGTGGCCGAGGCCTGACCGATATGGTCAGGCGACGGTCACCGGGATCTTGCCGATCCGCGCCTGCCACTCCCTCGGGCCGGTCTTGTGCACCGAGTCGCCGCGGCTGTCGACGGCCACGGTGACCGGCATCTCCTCCACCTCGAACTCGTGGATCGCTTCCATGCCGAGTTCCTCGAAGGCGACCACGCGCGCCTTGCGGATCGCCTTCGACACCAGGTAGGCGGCGCCGCCGACGGCGATCAGGTAGACCGCCTTGTGATCGCGGATCGCGTCGATCGCGAGCTGCCCGCGCTCGGCCTTGCCGACCATGCCGAGCAGGCCGGTCTGCTCGAGCATCATCCGGGTGAACTTGTCCATTCGCGTCGCGGTGGTCGGGCCGGCGGGGCCGACCACCTCGTCGCGCACCGGGTCGACCGGGCCGACGTAGTAGATGAAGCGGCCGTTGAAGTCGACCCCTTCCGGCAGCCCCTGGCCGCTGGCGAACAGGTCCTGGATCTTCTTGTGCGCGGCGTCGCGGCCGGTCAGCAGCTTGCCCGACAGCAGCAGCGTGTCGCCCGGCTGCCAGCTCGCGACCTCCGCCGGCGTGACCGTGTCGAGGTTGACCCGCTTGGTGTTGGCGCCGACCTCGAAGGTCAGCTCCGGCCAGTCGGCCAGGCTCGGCGGCTGCAGCTCGGCCGGGCCGTCGCCGCGCAGCGTGAAGTGGGCGTGGCGGGTCGCGGCGCAGTTCGGGATCATCGCCACCGGCAGCGACGCGGCGTGGGTCGGGCAGTCCAGCACCTTGACGTCGAGCACCGTGGTCAGGCCGCCGAGGCCCTGCGCGCCGATGCCGAGCGCGTTGACCTTCTCGTACAGCTCGAGGCGCAGCTCCTCGGCGCGGCTGGCCGGGCCGCGCGCCTGCAGCTCCTGGATGTCGACCGGGGCCATCAGCGACTCCTTGGCCATCAGCATCGCCTTCTCCGGCGTGCCGCCGATACCGAGGCCGAGGATCCCCGGCGGGCACCAGCCGGCGCCCATCGTCGGCACCGTCTTCAGCACCCAGTCGACCACGCTGTCGCTCGGGTTGAGCATCACGAACTTGGCCTTGTTCTCGGAGCCGCCGCCCTTGGCCGCGCAGATCACCTCGAGCTCGTCGCCGGGGACGATCTCGGTGTGGATCACCGCCGGGGTGTTGTCACGGGTGTTCTGGCGCTTGCCGGCCGGGTCGGCCAGCACCGAGGCGCGCAGCACGTTGTCCGGGTCGGTGTAGGCACGGCGCACGCCCTCGTTGATCATCTCGGTCAGGCTCAGCGAGCCTTCCCAGCGCACGTTCATGCCGACCTTCAGGAACACCACGGCGATGCCGGTGTCCTGGCAGATCGGCCGGTGCCCGGTCGCGGCCATCCGCGAGTTGATCAGGATCTGCGCCATCGCGTCCTTGGCCGCCGGCGACTCCTCGCGCTGCCACGCCGCGGTCAGCGCGCGGATGTAGTCGACCGGGTGGTAGTAGGAGATGTACTGGAAGGCGTCGGCGACGCTCTGGATCAGGTCTTCCTGGCGGATCGTGGTCATGGCTCTACCCCGGTGTGTCGGTTGCGTAGCTGGTCGGCCAAAGCATCGTGACCCGGATCGAGGCCGACCGCGGTACAAGGACGTACCGCCATTTTCAGCGTCTTGCCGCTGGAAATGAAGGCCGTCCGAACCGCGTTTCGGACGGCCGTGAGCAGGTGCGCCAGGAACGGCGCATCCTGCGCTCAATCAAGCGCGGTGCAGCGCGCGGCCGTCGACGGCGAGCGCCGCCTCGTGCACCGACTCCGACAGCGTCGGGTGGGCGTGGATGGTCCGCGCGAGGTCCTCGGCGCTGGCGCCGAACTCCATCGCCAGCACCACCTCGGCGATCAGCTCCGAGGCCGCCGGGCCGACGATGTGCCCGCCGAGGATCTTGTCGGTGCGCGCGTCGGCGATGATCTTGACCATGCCGGCGCCCTGTTCCATCGCCCGCGCGCGGCCGTTGGCGGCGAACGGGAAGGAACCGGCGCGGTAGGCGATACCGGCGGCCTTGAGCTGCTGCTCGTTCTTGCCGACCCAGGCGATCTCCGGCGCGGTGTAGATCACCGAGGGGATGGTGTCGTGGTTGAGCACGGTCGCCTGCCCGGCGATCGTCTCGGCCACCGCCACGCCTTCCTCGGAGCCCTTGTGCGCGAGCATCGGGCCGCGCACCAGGTCGCCGATCGCGTAGATGTCGGGCAGCGTGGTGCGGCACTGGTCGTCGACGTGGACGA
This sequence comes from Gammaproteobacteria bacterium, assembly GCA_036525695.1. Lineage (GTDB taxonomy): Bacteria > Pseudomonadota > Gammaproteobacteria > QNFN01 > QNFN01 > DATCZX01. Next base: position 4,172 of record DATCZX010000353.1, read on the forward strand.
AGCCCGACTCGTCGGACAGCAGCTCGACGTCGGCGGCCCACAGGTTGTCGGAATTCGGCCGGCGGCCGACCGAGACGATCAGCTTGTCGACGGTCAGCTTGTGCTCGCCGTCCTTGTCCGTGTAGGTCACCGCGACCTGCTTGGCGGTCGCCTTGGTCGACATCACGCGCGCGCCGAGGCGGATGTCGAGCCCCTGCTTCTTGAACTGGCGCAGCGACTCGCGCGCGACCTGCTCGTCGGCCAGCGGCATGAAGGTGTCCTGCGCCTCGAGCATCACCACCTCGGCGCCGAGGCGGCGCCAGACGCTGCCGAGCTCGACCCCGATGACGCCGGCGCCGATCACGCCGAGCTTCTTCGGCACCTCGGTGAACTCCAGCGCGCCGCTCGAGTCGACGATGCGGTTGCGGTCGATGCGCGCGGCGGGGATGTCGATCGGGCGCGAGCCGGTGGCCAGGATCACCGCGCCGGCCTGCAGCACCTCGCCCGCCGCCTCGGCGCCGCGCTGGGTCACCTCGACCCGCTTGCCGGCGAGCAGCCGGCCGCGGCCCTGGATCCAGTCGATCTTGTTGGCCTTGAACAGCTGGCGGATGCCGCCGGTCAGGTCGCTGACGATCTTGTCCTTGCGCGCGATCATCTTCGGCACGTCGATGGTCACCGACTTGGCGCTGATGCCGTGCTCGGCGAAGCCGTGCAGCGCCTCGTGGTAGTGCTCGGAGGACTCCAGCAGCGCCTTCGACGGGATGCAGCCGACGTTCAGGCAGGTGCCGCCGAGGGCCGGCTCGCCCTGCTTGTTGACCCAGTTGTCGACGCAGGCGGTCTTCAGGCCGAGCTGCGCGGCGCGGATCGCTGCCACGTAGCCGGCGGGGCCGCCACCGATGACCACGACGTCGTAGGACTTGGACATGAGCTTCTCCCCTCCTCGAGATGGCTGGGGCCGCACCCGGGTCCGGGTGCGGCCCCGTACAGGTTACCGCGTCAGACCTGCAGCAGCAGGCGCGCCGGGTCTTCGAGCGACTCCTTGATGGTGACCAGGAAGCGCACCGCCTCGCGCCCGTCGACGATGCGGTGGTCGTAGGTCAGCGCCAGGTACATCATCGGCCGGATCACCACCTGGCCGTTCTCGGCCACCGGGCGTTCCTGGATCTTGTGCATGCCGAGGATCGCGCTCTGCGGCGGGTTCAGGATCGGCGTCGACACCAGCGAGCCGAACACGCCGCCGTTGGAGATGGTGAAGGTGCCGCCGGTCAGGTCCTCCATGGTCAGCTGGCCGGCCTGCGCCTTCTTGCCGAAGTCGCCGATGCCCTGCTCGATGCCGGCGTAGGTCATCTGGTCGGCGTCGCGCAGGATCGGCACCACCAGGCCGCGCGGGCCGGAGACCGCCACGCCGATGTCGTAGTAGCCGTGGTAGACGATGTCGCTGCCGTCGATCGAGGCGTTGACCTCGGGGTAGCGCTGCAGCGCGGCGATGCTGGCCTTGACGAAGAACGACATGAAGCCCAGGCGGGTGCCGTTGTTGTCCTTCTCGAACTTGTCCTTGTAGCGGTTGCGCAGCTCCATCACCGGCTGCATGTTGACCTCGTTGAAGGTGGTCAGGAGGGCCGCGGTCGATTGCGACTGCACCAGTCGCTCGGCGATGCGCGCGCGCAGGCGCGACATCGGCACGCGTTGCTCGGGCCGCTCGCCGATCATCCTGCCGATGTTCAC
>DATCZX010000354.1:0-10050 GCA_036525695.1 Gammaproteobacteria bacterium
GCCGGCCGCTCCGGGGCGGGCGTCGCCGGCAGCAACCCGCCCGGCGGCTGCAGCACCACCGCCCAGGCGGCCAGGCCGGCGAGCAGCGCGCCGCCGGCGAGCAGCCAGGCCGGGACCCAGCGCCGCGTGCCGGAGCCGTCGAGCACCTCGCGCGCGGCGCGGGCGACCGTGCCGGCGTCGACCCGCTGCTTGCCGCTGGCGTAGGCGCCGAGCAGCGCGCGGTCGCTGATCGTGTTGACCAGCCGCGCGATGCCGCGGCTGGCGCGGCAGACGCGGCGCTTGGCCGCGCCGGTGAACAGCCCGCCGTCGGCGCCGGCGAGGCGCAGGCGGTGGTCGATGTAGGCCTCGATCTCGTCCGGCCGCATCGGCTCGAGGTGGTAGCGGGCGGTGACCCGCTGCGCCAGCTGGCGCAGCTCGCGGCGGGCCAGCAGCTCGCGCAGTTCGGGCTGGCCGATCAGGATGATCTGCAGCAGCTTCTCGGTCGCGGTCTCGAGGTTGGTCAGCAGGCGCACCTGCTCGAGCGCCTCGGCGCCCAGGTTCTGCGCCTCGTCGATGATCAGCACGGTGCGCCGTCCGGCGGCGTGCGCCGCCAGCAGGTGGCGGTTGAGGGCGTCGACCAGCGCCTTGCCGCCGGCGGCGGGCTCGCGGGCCACGTGCAGCTCGTCGCAGACCGCGGCCAGCAGCTCCCCGGCGCTGACCCGCGGGTTGATCACCAGCGCCGCGTCGACGTCGTCCGGGAGCTGCTCGAGCAGGCCGCGGCACAGCGTGGTCTTGCCGGTGCCGACCTCGCCGGTCAGCAGCACGAAGCCGCCGCCCTCGCCGACCCCGAACAGCAGGTGCGCGAGCGCCTCGCGGTAGCGCTCGCTGAGGTAGAGGAAGCGCGGATCCGGGGTGATCGCGAAGGGCCGGTGTTCGAGCCCGAAGTGGTCCAGGTACATGCCGCTGCCGTGACCGTCGCCGTGCTGGCGTGGGGCGAGGATACGCGATGTGGCCGTGGCGGTGAACCGCGCCGGGCGCGGCCTCAGGCGCCGGACCGGTACGGGCTGTGCGCGGCGAGGGCCTGCGCGTGCGCCGTCACCGCGCGCGCCTCGCGCGCCACGTAGTCGCCCAGCGCGCGGCGGAAGCGCGGGTCGGCGACCCAGTGCGCGGAGCGGGTCAGCGTCGGCAGGAAGCCGCGCGCGATCTTGTGCTCGCCCTGGGCGCCGGGCTCGAAGCGGCGCAGCCCCTGCGCCAGGCAGTAGTCGAGGCCGCGGTAGTAGCAGAGCTCGAAGTGCAGCCCGTCGCGGTGGCTGCGGCTGCCCCAGTGGCGGCCGTAGAGCGTGGTGTCGCTGCGCAGGCTCAGCGCCGCGGCGAGCGTCTCGTCGCCCTCGCGCGCGAGCAGCAGCAGCACGCGCTCGCCGAGCCCGGCGCCGACCGCGGCGAAGAACTCGCGCGACAGCGTCGGCATCCCCCACTTGCGCTCGAACAGCTCCAGGTAGAGGGCGTGGAAGGCGTCCCAGTCGGCGGCCGTCGCCGTGCGGCCGCAACGCTGCTCGATGGTGATCCCGGAGTCGGCGACCACGCGCCGCTCGTGGCGGATCTTCTTGCGCTTGGCGCTGGTGAAGCCGGCGAGCAGCTGGTCGAAGTCGCGCTCGCCGCGGTGCTCCCAGTGGTACTGGCAGCCGCGGCGCGGCAGCAGGCCGGCCTGCTCCAGGCGCTGCGCATCGCGCCCGTCGAGGAAGTTCCAGTGCACCGACGACAGCCCCAGCTCGGCGGCACGCCGGTGCACCGCGTCGACCAGCAGCGCGGCGGCCTGCTCGTCGTCGCGCTCGGCGAGCAGGATGCGCGCGCCGGTCGCCGGCGTGTAGGGGATGCCGACGACCCCCTTCGGGTAGTAGGCGAGGCCGGCGCGCTGGTAGGCCTCGGCCCAGTCCCAGTCGAACACGAACTCGCCGTAGGAGTTCTGCTTCAGGTAGAACGGCACCGCGCCGCGCAGGCGGCCGCCGGCGTCCCACAGGGTCGCATGCTGCGGCTGCCAGCCGAACGGCAGCAGGCAGTCGTGGCGCTCCAGCGCGGCGAGGAAGGCGTGGCTGAGGAACGGGTCGTCGCCGGCCAGGCGGTCCCAGTCCGCGGCCGGCACGTCGGCGAGGGAGTCGACAAAGCGCAGCGTCATGACGGGTGATCGGACCGCCCGCGCGGCGCGGGGTTCATCCCGCGGTGCGCCCGCGGCAGCGGGTGTCGCGCGCTGCCCGCCGCCTGCCGGGGTCCGGGTTGCGCGTGACCGCGCCCGCGCGGCGGCTCAATCGCAGCTGCCGCGCGAGCCGGGCCGGCAGCGCCGCCGGTCGCTCCAGGTGGCGTTGCCGAGGAGGGCGTCGTCGAGGCGGGCGCCGCGCAGCTGCGCACCGCTCAGGCTGGCGCGGTCCAGGTCGGCGCCGCTGAGGTCGGCGAAGCTGAGGTCGGCGCCGTCGAGCCGCGCGCGGGCGAGCACGGCGCCCTGCAGGTTCGCGTCCTCGAGCGCCGCCGCGGTCAGGTTGGCGCCGGTGAGGTCGGCAGCGCCGAGGTCGGCCCGCTGCAGGCTGGCCCGCTCCAGCGTGGCGTCGGCCAGCCGCGCCCCGTGCAGGTTCGCCTGTTCCAGGCGCGCCCGGTACAAGGTCGCCCGGCGCAGGCTGGCCGCACCGAGGTCGGCGCCGCCGAGCTGGGCGCGGTCGAGGCGGGCGCCGTCGAGCATCGCGCCGCGCAGGCTGGCCCCGGGGAGCTCGGCGGCGACCAGCCGGGTGTCGAGCAGCACCGCGCCGTCGAGCCTGGCCCCGTCGAGCCGGGCGAACTCCAGGTCGGCCCCGCTGAGGTTGGCCTCGCGCAGGTCGGCCCCGCGCAGGTCGATGCGGCTCAGGGTCGCGCCGCGCAGGTCGGCACCGCGCAGGTCGGCGCCCTGCATGCTGCAGCGCGACCAGTTCACCTCGCGCCCGGGCGGCTCGTCGCAACCGGCCAGCGCCGGGCCAGCGGCCAGCCCGAGCAGCGCCAGCAGCAGGCCCGCGCGGGCGCTCCGCGACAGCCGTTCGCGACGGCCCCGGAGGCCTCTCATCCGGCGCTTCCGCGGCTCGGCGCGCGGCTCTGTGGGGCCCCTCGCGGCGCGCTTGCCGCGGGTTGACCCCGAGTCTCGGGTCTGTGGCATGATGGCCGTCCGTCGTTGTGACTCGTGGAGACAGGAGCCATGAAAATCATCCTGCTGGGGCCGCCTGGGGCGGGCAAGGGGACGCAGGCGAACTTCATCAAGAACAAGTTCGGCATCCCGCAGATCTCGACCGGCGACATGCTCCGCGCGGCGGTCAAGGCCGGCAGCCCGCTCGGCGTCGAGGCCAAGAAGGTGATGGACGCCGGCGGCCTGGTCTCCGACGACATCATAATGGGACTGGTCAAGGAGCGCATACAGCAGGACGACTGCGCCGCCGGCTTCCTGCTCGACGGCTTCCCGCGCACGCTGGCCCAGGCCGAGGGGCTGCGCACGCAGGGGGTGACCATCGACGCGGTGGTCGAGATCGACGTCGAGGATGCCGAGATCGTGCGCCGGATGAGCGGGCGCCGCGTGCACCTGGCCTCCGGGCGCACCTACCATGTCGAGTTCAACCCACCGAAGAAGGACGGGATCGACGACGTCACCGGCGAGCCGCTGGTGCAGCGCGAGGACGACCAGGAGGAGACCGTGCGCAAGCGCCTGGCCGTCTACCACGAGCAGACCAAGCCGCTGGTCGACTTCTACACCGAGCTGTCCAAGGCGGGGGCCGAGGACGCCCCGCTCTATGTCCGCATCGAGGGCACCGGCAAGGTCAACGACATCCGCGACGCGGTGTTCGCCGCGCTCGCCTGAGCGCAAGGCCCCTGGCAACCGCCGGGCGCCTCCAGGGGCGGCCCGGCTGGCCGGGGAGGTCCCGCACCGCGTGCCCACCGTGCGGCTGACTGGACGCCCGTGAACCGCACCCAGCAGGCATCCCGACGATGAACCGCGCCCACGCCCCGATCGGCATCCTGGTCAGCAACCTCGGTTCGCCGCCGCGACCGACCGCGGCCGCGGTGCGCGCGTTCCTGGCCGAGTTCCTCTGGGACCCGCGCGTGGTCGACCTGCCGCGGCCGCTGTGGTGGCTGATCCTGCACGGCTTCATCCTGCGCCTGCGACCGGGGCGCGTGGCCAAGGCCTACGCCTCGGTGTGGAGCGACGAGGGCTCGCCGCTGCTGGCGATCAGCTGCCACCAGACCACCGCGCTGCGCGCGGCGCTGGAGGCGCGGCTGCCGGGGCGTTGCCACGTCGAGCTGGCGATGCGCTACGGCGAGCCGTCGATCGCCGGGGCGCTGGCCAACCTGCGCGCCGCCGGCTGCGAGCGCGTGCTGGTGCTGCCGCTCTACCCGCAGTACTCGTCGTCGACCAGCGCCAGCACCTTCGACGCCGTCGCCGACGCGCTGAAGGCGACCCGCTGGTACCCGGAGCTGCGCCAGGTGCGCGACTACCACGTCGAGCCCGCCTACATCGCCGCGCTCGCCGCCAGCGTCCGCGAGGCGTGGGCCGAGCACGGCCGGCCCGACCGCCTGCTGGTGTCGCTGCACGGCATCCCGCAGCGCTTCGCCGCCGAGGGCGACGCCTACCCCGAGCACTGCGCCGCCACGGCCGCCGCGCTGGCCGCCGAGCTCGGCCTCGGCGAGGGCGCGTGGCTGCTGGCCTACCAGTCGCGCTTCGGCCGCGAACCGTGGCTGCAGCCGTACACCGACAAGACGCTGGAACAGTGGGGGGCTGACGGCGTCGGCCACGTGCAGGTGGTCTGCCCGGGCTTCTCCGCCGACTGCCTGGAGACGCTGGAGGAGATCGCGGTCGAGAATCGCGACACCTTCATCGAGGCCGGCGGGCGCGAGTACCACTACATCCCGGCGCTGAACACCCGCCCTGACCACGTCGCGGCGCTGGCCGGCCTGGTCGCGCGCCACCTGGCCGGCTGGGACTGACCGGCGCCGCGCCTCAGCGGCCGAAGACGATCGCCACGACCTCGGGGAAGCTGCCGACGAAGTGCACCTTCAGGCCCTGGCGGATGTGCCCGGGCAGCTCCTCGTAATCGCCGCGGTTGGCCTCCGGCAGCAGGATCTCCTTGACCCGGATGCGCCGCGCGGCGATCAGCTTCTCGCGGATGCCGCCGACCGCCAGCACCTGCCCGGTCAGCGTCAGCTCCCCGGTCATCGCCAGCGGCCGCGGCAGCTGCCGGCCGCGCGCCAGCGACAGCAGCGCGCTGGCCATGGTGATACCGGCGCTCGGCCCGTCCTTCGGCGTCGCCCCCTCGGGGACGTGCAGGTGGACGAAGGCGCTGTCGAGGAAGGCCGGGTCGGCACCGAACTCGGCGAGGTGCGCGGCGACGTAGCTGTAGGCGATCTCGGCCGACTCGCGCATCACCTCGCCGAGATTGCCGGTCAGCTTGAAGCCGCGTGCCTTGGCGTGCACCTGGCTCGCCTCGATGCTCAGCGTGGCCCCGCCGTAGGGGGTCCAGGCCAGCCCGGTGACCACGCCGACGCCGCACATCGGCTTCTCGGCGCGGAAGGTCGGCTTGCCGAGGTAGGCCTCGACGTCGTCCTGGCCGATGCGCAGCGGTCCCTTCTCGCCGCCGACGAAGCGCACCACCGCCTTGCGGATCATCGCGCCGAGCCGCTTCTCCAGCGTGCGCACCCCGGCCTCGCGCGCGTAGCCGTCGATCACCCGGCGCAGCGCCGCGTTGCTGATGCGCAGGCGCGAGCGCTTCACGCCCATCCGCTCGAGCTGCTTGGGCCACAGGTGGTGCCTGGCGATCGCCAGCTTCTCGGCGGTGATGTAGCCGGCCAGCCGGATCACCTCCATGCGGTCGAGCAGCGGCTGCGGGATGGTGTCGAGCTGGTTCGCGGTGCAGACGAACAGCACCTTGGACAGGTCGAAGCGCACGTCGAGGAAGTGGTCGAGGAACTCGCTGTTCTGCTCCGGGTCGAGCACCTCGAGCAGCGCCGACGCCGGGTCGCCCTGGTAGGAGGCGCCGACCTTGTCGACCTCGTCGAGCATGATCAGCGGGTTGGCGACGCCGACCTCCTTGATCGCCTGGATGAACTTGCCCGGCATCGCGCCGATGTAGGTGCGCCGGTGGCCCTTGATCTCGGCCTCGTCGCGGATGCCGCCGAGGCTGAAGCGGAAGAACTTGCGCCCGAGCGCGGCGGCGATCGAGCGGCCGATCGAGGTCTTGCCGACGCCGGGCGGGCCGACCAGCAGCAGGATCGAGCCGGAGATCTCCTGCTTCAGCGCGCCGACGGCGAGGAACTCGATGATCCGGTCCTTGACGTCGTCGAGGCCGTCGTGGTCGCGGTCGAGCACCGCGCGCGCGGCGGCGAGGTCGAGCTTGTCCACCGAGTGCACGCCCCACGGCAGCGCGGTCAGGGTGTCGAGGTAGTTCCGCGTGACCGCGTACTCGGGCGAGCCGGACTCGAGGATGCCGAGCTTCTCGAGCTCCTCGTCGACGCGCTTCTGCGCCTGTTCGGGCAGGGTCAGCGCCTCGAGCCGCTCGCGGAAGCGGTCGAGGTCGGCGGTGCGGTCGTCCTTGGCCAGGCCGAGCTCCTGCTGGATCGCCTTGAGCTGCTCGCGCAGGAAGAACTTGCGCTGCTGGTCGCTCATCTTCTCCTCGACCTGGCGCCTGATCTTCGCCTGCAGCCGGGCGACCTCGATCTCCTTGCGGATCAGCACCAGCACCTTCTCCATGCGTCGGCGCACGTCGAGGGTCTCCAGCGCCTCCTGCAGCTCCTCCTTGTCGGCGGTGGTCAGGGTGGCGGCGAAGTCGGCCAGCACCGACGGTTCGTTCGGGCTGAAGCGGTCGACGAAGTGCTTCAGCTCCTCGGTGTAGAGCGGGTTCAGCGGCAGCAGCTCCTTGATCGCGCTGATCAGCGCCATCGCGTAGGCGCGCAGCTCCGCCTCGCTGCCGCTGAGCTGGTCGTCGAGGTACTCGACCTGGGCCAGGAACGGCGGCTGCGGCGACAGCCAGCGCACCACGCGGAAGCGCCGGATGCCCTCGGCGATGAACTGGATCTTGCCGCTGGCGCGCATCGGCTGGTGCATCCGCACGACGGTGCCGACCGGGCTGAAATCCACTGGGCGCGAGGTCTCGGCATCCTCGGCCCGGGTCAGCAGCAGGCCGACCGCGTGCTGCGGGGCGTCGCCGACCTTCTGCACCGTCTCCAGCCACGCCTCCTCGTTCATCAGCAGCGGCAGGGTCTGCGCGGGGAAGAACGGCCGCTCGCTCAGCGGCAGCAGGTGCAGCGTGGTCGGCAGCACCTGGTTGGCCAGGGTGATCTCGCCGCCGCTCCCGGGCCTGCTGGCCTGGGCGTCGTCCTCGACCAGCACTTCCGGCTCGCTCGTGTCTCGCTGCTGCATGCGCATGCTTCCTGGTGAGCGCCCGGATCCCGGGCCCGAGCTAGCTAGATGGCGGCGGCGCGGCGAGATTCAACCCCATGGGCGAAATCAAGCGTCGGCGCGCCGGCTGCTCGGCGGCACAAAAAAAGCCCGCCCGCCGGGTGGCGGGCGGGCTCGGCTCGGACCGCGCTTACTTGTTCGCGCGGTTGTTGACCAGGTCGTCGACCACCGACGGGTCGGCCAGCGTCGAGGTGTCGCCGAGGCTGCCGACCTCGTTCTCGGCGATCTTGCGCAGGATCCGGCGCATGATCTTGCCGGAGCGGGTCTTCGGCAGGCCCGGGGCCCACTGGATCACGTCCGGGGAGGCGATCGGGCCGATCTCCTCGCGCACGTGCTTGACCAGCTCCTTGCGCAGCGCGTCGGTCGCCTCGACCCCGGTCATCAGGGTCACGTAGGCGTAGATGCCCTGGCCCTTGATCTCGTGCGGGTAGCCGACCACGGCGGCCTCGGCGACCGCGGGGTGCAGCACCAGCGCGCTCTCGACCTCGGCGGTGCCCATGCGGTGACCGGAGACGTTGATCACGTCGTCGACGCGGCCGGTGATCCACCAGTAGCCGTCCTCGTCGCGGCGGGCGCCGTCACCGGTGAAGTAGTTGCCCTTGTACATCGCGAAGTAGGTGTCGAAGAAGCGCTGGTGGTCGCCGTAGACGGTGCGCATCATGCCCGGCCACGGGTGGGTGATCACCAGGTTGCCCGACGCGGCGCCGTCGACGAAGTTGCCCTGGTCGTCGACCAGCGCCGGCTTGACGCCGAAGAACGGCCGCGTCGCCGAGCCCGGCTTCAGCCTGGTCGCGCCGGGCAGCGGGGTGATCAGGATGCCGCCGGTCTCGGTCTGCCACCAGGTGTCGACGATCGGGCAGCGGTCGTCGCCGACGACGCGGTGGTACCACTCCCAGGCCTCCGGGTTGATCGGCTCGCCGACCGAGCCGAGCAGGCGCAGGCTCTTGCGCGAGTACTTCTTGACGAACTCCTCGCCCTGGCCCATCAGCGCGCGGATCGCGGTCGGCGCGGTGTAGAAGGTGTTGACCTGGTGCTTGTCGACCACCTGCCAGAAGCGGCCGGCATCGGGGTAGGTCGGCACGCCCTCGAACATCAGCGTGGTCGCGCCGTTGGTCAGCGGGCCGTAGATGATGTAGCTGTGGCCGGTGACCCAGCCGACGTCGGCGGTGCACCAGTAGATGTCGCCGTCCTGGTAGTCGAACACGTACTTGTGCGTGATCGCGGTGTACAGGTTGTAGCCGCCGGTGGTGTGCAGCACGCCCTTCGGCTTGCCGGTCGAGCCGGAGGTGTAGAGGATGAACAGCGGGTCCTCGGCGTCCATCTGCTCGGGGGCGCACTCCGGCGCGGCGGCGGCCATCGCCTCCTCGTACCAGACGTCGCGGCCATCCTGCATCGGCACCTCGTTGCCGGTGACCTTGACCACGAACACCGTGTGCACGTGCGGGCAGCTCAGCAGCGCCTTGTCGGTGTTGGTCTTCAGCGGCACCGGGCGGCCGCCGCGGCGGCCCTCGTCGGAGGTGATCACCACCTTGCAGTCGGAGTCGAGGATGCGGTCCTTCAGCGAGTCCGGCGAGAAGCCGCCGAACACGATCGAGTGGATCGCACCGATGCGCGCGCAGGCGAGCATCGCCACCGCGACCTCGGGCACCATCGGCATGTAGATCGACACGCGGTCGCCCTTGTTGACCCCGCGCGCCTTCAGCGCGTTGGCGAAGCGGCAGACGTCGGCGTGCAGCTCGCGGTAGGTGATCTTGCGGTCGACGTTGGGGTCGTCCCCCTCCCAGATGATCGCGACCTGGTCGCCGCGGGTCTCGAGGTGACGGTCGAGGCAGTTGTAGCTGACGTTGAGCTTGCCGCCCTCGAACCAGCGGATGTGCGCCTTGTGGAAGTCGAAGTCGAGCACCTTGTCCCACGGCTTGAACCAGGTCAGGAACTTGTCCGCCTGCTCGCCCCAGAAACCCGCGGGGTCGTCGATCGAACGCTGGTACATGGCCTGGTACTGCGCGTCGTCGAGCAGCGCGTTGGCGGCAAACTCGGCCGGGATTTCGTAGACTTCTTGCGTCATCTGGATCTCTCCCTTACAGGTGATGGGCACCCCGCTCCGCGCTGGGGCCGTGCTGGTCAAAAACACTCTGTCCGACCCGCTGCCGGGCCTGCCGGGCCGCGCGTCACGCTCGTTCTGGGTCCGCCCTCGTCGGGGCGAGAGCGGCTGCATTGCATGCCAGCCGTCAGTTGACGTGGCATGATTTTATTGAAATATCAAGCCATTTTATCCGATCACGCGGCGCCTTGGAAGGGCGGCGTGATACCCCGATCACGTTTCTTTATACGGAGCCTGTCGGCTCCCGCAGGCTGCGCGCTCATTTCCGCAGGCGCGGCAGGTCGAAACGCTGGCGCCGCTCCCACAGCGCCTTGCGGCTGATCCCCAGCCGCCGCGCCAGCTCGGTCTCGGTCATCTGCTCCTGGTTGTCGAGCACGAACTGGCGGAAGTAGGCCTCCAGCGACAGGTCGGCCTCCGCTGCCGGGGCGCCGGCGGGCGCGACCTCGGCGGCCTGGCCGCCGGGTGCCGGCGGCGGCTGCAGCGCCAGCATCGGCGCATCGATCACGCTGCCCTC